>JAUSEJ010000555.1 GCA_030650265.1 Dehalococcoidia bacterium
GAAGGATGATGGAGTGAGGTTGTTAGCAGTCGGTCATGTGGGATTAAGTACTTGCCTCGCTAGTGGACGCCGCCGCTGAAATTGCTTTCGATGCCCTACCATCCCTGCGGCCAATAAGGAGCGCCATACCAGCGGCAATCAGGCAGATAATCCCCGACAGAATGAACGCGGCGTTGTAATCTCCCAGCCAGGTGCGCATGATCCCCGCGCCCAGAGAAATTGCCCCGGCGCCAAGCTGGTGAGAGGCCAATATCCAGGCAAAGATAGTGCCAACCTTCGCTCTGCCGAAAATATCACCAGTAAGACGCATCGTCATCACGGCGGTAGCGGCCCACTCGAGGCCGTAGAGCGCTATGAATACAATCATCCAAGGATAGGGATTGACAGCCATGAGGGCATTGGGAAGGAAGAACAGTGCCAGAGCGCGCAGGCCGTAGTAACCGGAAAGGAGCAATCGGTTATCGATGCGGTCGGAAAGCCAGCCAGCAGCAATCGTTCCAAAAATGTTGAGCAGCGCCATGGCGCTGAGAAAGCTGGCCGCCGTTACCTCGGATATATGATGTTCGACGGAGGCTGGAATCAGGTGCGTGCCAATCAATCCATTGGCGCTGGCGCCGCAGGCAAAGAAGGTTCCAGACAGCAGCAAGAAGTTGCGGTCGACGATGCAGTTTCTGAGGGTTCTGAACGCGGCCACAAACGGATTCCCCGTGGTCCTTGGCGGGACAAATGGCGTCTTTGCCCCATCGTCTGCGGTGAGCGGCATGCCATATGGCCGGAGGCCGATCTCCTCAGGGTGACTATAAATGTACTTTGCGGCAAGAGGGACGACGAGCAGACTGAAGCCCGACACGATTAGCGAAGCCGAGCGCCAGTTGACGTTTGTCACGACCCAGGCTAGCATTGGCAGGAAGAATATCTGGCTGGTTCCCCCACCAATGAGCAAAATACTACCCACCAACCCGCGATGCTTGACGAACCACCGGTTGGATACAGTAGCTGCCATCCACCCTCCGGCTATCCCGGTGCCCAAGCCTACCAGCACACCCCAAAGCAGGAGAAGCTGCCAGGCCTCCCGCATCAAGGTCGTCAAGCCTACTGCTATGCCCAGAGCAAGGTACGCAACCACCATTGTGCGTCGCATGCCGAATCTTTCGGCGATAGCCGAAGCAAATGGGCCGCACAAACCGTAGAGGAGCAGGTTCATTGACACCGCCAGGGAGACAGTGGTGCGATCCCATCCGAATTCCTGTTCCAAGGGAATGATCAGCACACCGGGCATCGACCGGATGCCGCCGGCGGCAGCCATGCCCAAGAATACTACAATCAGCATGATCCAGGCGTAGTGAAGGCGCCTCCGGCTCATTCATAGCCTCCCAAATCCATCGCAGTGGAGCGAACGCCAGACGCGACTAGTAGGGGCGGCGCCCCCGTGCCCGCCCCGCTGCGATAGCCGTGGAAACAGGATGGCCGCCAGGATTACTACCGCTAGGAGAAGCGGGTGAAGCCTTCGTCCTCGCCATCGTCGCTGGCAAGCCCTTCGTCCTGCAGCTTCTCCATGATCCGCTTGGCGCGGTTATAGCCGACGCGAAGACGCCTTTGCAAGAGCGAGACCGATGGATTGGTGCCCTGTTCCACCAGTCTTCTCGCCTCCTCAAGCTTGGGGTCGTCTTCCTCCCATGCCCCTTCTCCCGTCCATTCCGGCAGGTTCATAAGCTCGTCGATGTAGTTGGTTGGCCTGACGCTCTTCCACCAGGCGACCAATGACTCGATTTCGCCGTCAGAGAGAAAAGTGCCTTGAAGTCGCACGGGCTTGGCGGCATCAGTAGGCATATAGAGCATGTCCCCCCTGCCCAGTAGCTTTTCAGCGCCGCCCATGTCTAGAATGGTGCGGGAATCAACCTGAGAAGTGACGGCAAAGGCAATGCGAGTGGGAATATTGGCCTTGATCAGGCCAGTCACCACATCCACCGAGGGCCTCTGGGTGGCGATGACCAGATGGATGCCGGTCGCCCTTGCCAATTGTGCCAGCCGGCAGATTATTCTCTCTACCTCGTCGGCAGCCATCATCATCAGGTCGGCCAGTTCGTCTATCACGACGACCATGTAGGGCAGGCTTCGTTTTTCCGCCTTGGTCATCTTGTCGTTGTAGCTCTGAATATTGCGCGCCCCGATGTCAGCGAACATCTTGTAGCGCTCGTCCATCTCTTTGGCTACCCAACGCAGCAATCCCACCACCTTGGTCATTTCCACTACCACCGGACAAAGCAAATGAGGGACGCCCTCAAAGGGAATTAGCTCAACCCTCTTCGGGTCGACCATGAGAAGTCTGACTTCCTCCGGTGTGGCGTTCATCAGCAGGCAAGTAATAATGCTGTTTATGCAGACGCTCTTGCCGGAACCGGTAGCCCCGGCAATGAGTAGATGAGGCATCCTTGCCAGGTCCGCCACGACGGTGTCCCCCTCGACACCCTGGCCGAGGGCGATGGCAAGTTTGGACCGCAACTTGATTCGCTGGAAGGGTGGACTTTCGACCGCCGCACGCAGGCTGACCACGGCCGATGAGATATTGGGCACTTCGATCCCGACCATCGATTTGCCCGGCACGGGCGCCTCGATCCTGATGGTGGGCGCTGCCAGGGCCAGAGCGAGGTCGTTGGCCAGAGCCGTTAGGCGGCTGACCTTCACCCGCGTTCGGGATATCTCCTCCAGCCGAACCGTAGGCTGGCCATCTTTGTCGTATTTTATGCGCCCGTCGAGGTCCCGCTCCTTGACCTCCCTGACTCTTACATCCCAGCCGGGCTCGATGCCAAACTGGGTGAAGGCGGGACCTTGATTTACCTCCAGCACTTTGGCGTCAACCCCATACTCTGCTAGCTTGTCTTCGATGAGCTTTACACGTTGCTTCATGTCAATCTTGCTCAGGTCAACCACGGTGGCCTTTTCCAGTATCTCAATCGGGGGTAGGACGCCGGTCGGCGTCCCTGCTACCGCGGCCTCGACGGGTAACGATGTATTGGTCACGGCTGGCGCCAGTCTTGCCTCCAGGGTCCGGGCCGGAACCTCATAGATGACCTCATCGTCCGTTATCTCCTCAAGTGGGGAGTCCATCCCATCAAGGCCGGCGCCGGCCACCGGCGCCGGTCTCGCCCTCACTCTGCTTTCATTCCAGCTCCGGAACCGGGCTCCGGTCTCTGCGACGGCGCGATGGGCTGTTCGTCTGCCTGCCTTAGCCAGCGCTGACAGCAGGTTTCTCGCCCCGGCGGGAGCCAGCGCGGCCAGACCGAGAATGGCCAGCGCCAGTAGCCTGATATAGCTGGCCAGGTCAGGTGTTCCGGCTGTCCCGAGGATGAGTCGGCCGAGGTCACCGCCTGCCGTATATTCCTCGAGTGTTATCCCACCAAAGGAATTCCAGGTGGGACGTACCAGCCCCAGTAGACCAAAGAAGAGGACTACCAGCAACAGAACGCCGAGCGTCCGATGTGGTTTGAGATGCAGGCGCTGCCTCAACCTATCGCCGCCGGCGAGATAAAGGCCAAAGAGCAGCACAGCGAAGAGGAGCAAGAATACCCCGGCGCCGAAGAGCCGAACGAGACCTTCCACGGAGTCGACAAACAGGTCCTGGCCCCACTGAAGGATGAAGAAGAGAATCAACACCATGGCTGCGAATACCATGGTGTAGCCCAGATAACTCTTCACCTCGTTCAGCGGAAAGGAAATCCTTCTAAACCAGGCCTTCTTCTTGCCGACCTTGCGCTTTGGCGCCCTTGTCTTGGCTTTCATAAACCGGCTAGACTTCCACTGAGACGGGCAGAATCATGGGACGCCGTTTGGTCTGTTCGTAGAGGAACCGGCTGAGAGCATCCTTGACCTTGCTGGCAACGAACCCCCATTCGGCCAGGTGATCGTCCTTGTGGCTGAGGGCGGCGGTCACCACGTCCTTTGCCTGCTCGATAAGCTCCTCGGACTCCTTCATGAAGACGAAGCCGCGGGAGACGATGTCCGGCCTGCTCACCAGCTTACCGGTCTGCTTGTCGATAGCTACTATGACCACAACCACCCCTTCCTGAGCCAGCGCTTGCCGGTCGCGCAGGACCACCTGCCCGATGTCGCCCACGCCCAGTCCATCGACGTAGACGTATCCGGCCGGCACCTTGCCGACAACCTTGGCTGAATCTGCCGAAAGCTCCAGCACGCTGCCATTTTCGAGGACAAAAGCGTTTTCCTTGGGCACGCCGACGGCCTGGGCCAGCTTGACGTGGTGAACTAAATGGCGGTACTCACCGTGAATAGGTACGAAGAACTTGGGTCTAACCAGAGTGAGCATCATCTTCAACTCTTCCTGGCTGCCATGGCCATGAACGTGGACGCCCGCCACTTTGCTGTAGAGCACCGTCGCTCCCTGCTTAAACAGATTATCGATGGTGCGGTT
>JAUSEJ010000556.1 GCA_030650265.1 Dehalococcoidia bacterium
GTACGCTAAAAGGATTTCTGACCCCCAACAATGGTAGCCTCGGCCTGCGCGGCATCGCCATCAACCCCATTTCCGGCCATGTTTTTGTTACCGACGAGTACCGGAACCTCGTCCATGTGTTTAATGCTGGCGATGTGTCTGGAGGGAACTGGGTGAACCCTATTGCCAGTCTCGCTGTTGGCGGTAGGCCATATTATGGTATTGCCGTGGACTCCGCCAGGGGTAAGGTCTACGTCGGTAACCTCGCTGACAGATCAGTCTCGGTGATCAACGATCCGGCAACGGGAAAGACAATTAACCTAAGCAGAAGTGGTCTCAGCTTTGGCTCGTCTCCGGGCGGAGTGGCCGATTCGCAGACATTGTCAATTAGCAATAGTGGAATCGGCACCTTGGACTGGTCCCTGGACGTGACCACAATTAACGGCGGCGGTTGGCTTGTACCAACCACGAGTAGCGGAACCGCTCCCTCGGTTATTAACGTCACAGTCAACCCATCGCCTGGTGGGACCCCACTTGGCATCGGCGTTTATACCGGCCGTCTAATTTTCTCCTCGGTAGGTGCGACCAATACGCCACAAAATGTGGATGTGACACTAACTCTAACCGCCGGAGGAACACCATCCGTGGCGACAACGATTGGCACGGGAGGAGATGGACCGATCGGCATCGGCATCGATGGGACGAGGAATCTTATTTACGTAGCGCACATCTGGGGAGGGACCCAGTGCGACCCACCATGTTACGGCCCAAACATGGTGGTCAAGATAGACGGAAATACCCTCGGCGTCAGCAACTTTTCGAGCAACGCTCAGAGGCCCTGGGGGGTCGCCGTGGATAGCGCCGACAACAAGGTCATTGTGGTGAACCAGACCACAGGGAATTCGAATCTGTCCGTTTTGAGCGGTGTTGACGGTAGCGTCAATTACATCAACATGGGGACTGATGGATACGGCGCAGCCTTTAACGATAGCACTGGCAAGGCTTACGTGGCGAGCTTCGATTCGATGGCCCTATATCGCGTAACTATTCCCGGTGGCTTTGTCAAGCAGATCGATCTCCCAGGAAACGGTTTCGGGGTCGCTCTTGACCCCACAAGAAAGCGCGCCTACGTAGCTATGTTTGGTACTTCTGGCGTAGCAGTGGTTGATACTGATTCCGATACTTATCTTGGCACATTCACGGGCGACTACACTAACCTGACGAGCATCGCCGTCAACACCGCCAACGGCGACGTCTTTGCCGTTAGCAGGGACCTTGGAACGGTTACGGTCAAGAACAGTAGCGGTACGCTAAAAGGATTTCTTACTCCTAACAATGGCAGCGTTGGCTTGCGCGGCATCGCGATCAACCCCATTTCCGGCCATGTTTTCGTTACCGACGAGTACCGGAACCTCGTCCATGTGTTTAATGCTGGCGATGTGTCTGGAGAGAACTGGGTGAATCCTATTGCCAGTCTCGCTGTTGGCGGTAGGCCGTATTATGGTATCGCCGTGGACTCTGACAGAGGTAAGGTCTACGTAGGAAATCTCGCTGACAATACGGTCACGGTGATCAACGATCCATCGGCGAAGATCATTAGCCTGAACAAGAGTAGTCTCGCCTTTGTCGCCACGCCGGGCGGTTCGGCAAATTCGCAGACGTTTTCAATCAGCAATATTGGGGCTGGCACTTTGAACTGGGCCGTGGCCGCCACCACCACTTCTGGAGGCAACTGGCTGGTGCCAACGACCACTAGCGGAACGGCTCCTTCAAGTATTACTGTTGGAATCAATACCGCACCAGGCGGATCCCCTCTTGGCGTTGGCGTCTACATCGGCCGGCTAGCGGTCAGCTCGACGGGTGCAGCTAATACACCACAGAACATCGATGTTCGACTATCGATAACTACCAGCATCCAGTCGGTATACCTGCCGTTCGTCGCCAACTCTTATTAGTCCTCTGCCTGGGCTGCCGACAAGCCAGAATGTGTTTGACCCCGGAGCGCTGCTCCGGGGTCTGCTATTTTCCCCAAGGCGAGCAAAACGCGAAAGGTGCTAGATCAATAGGGTAAGCCCGGGGATGGCGATCCGCCGGGGCTTCGTCCTTCAGCGGAAGGACGATACACCGCCTTGACACCATTGGTACTAACTATTATCATGGCCCTACCATAATTACTGGCGACGGCAACGTTGCTCCCACTCTCTTTTGAGGTACTTTGTGCGCTTCGGTATTCATGTATCCACGAGCGGCGGATTCAAACAGGCTGCTTTGAGGGCGGTGGCAGCTGGCTGCGAGACGATGCAGGTATTTAGCAGCAACCCGATGGGATGGAAAGTCCCCCCGCTGGACGCTAACCAGGCAGACGATTTCATGGCAATAGTTGGGGAGAAAGAGATCCGACCGGTCTTCCTGCATACCCCGTATCTCGTCAATCTCGCCTCCCCTGATGGCGACCTCATCGGCAAGTCTCGCGATTGCGTTGCCACCGCCGTGCTGCGCGCGGAAATTCTCGGCGCCGCCTATGTGGTTACCCATATCGGCAGCCACAAGGGCGCCGGTCTGGAAGCGGGCCTGGCGAGAGTAAGCGAGTCGCTAGACTTTGTCCTCCAGACAACTGAGGATGATGTGATGATATTGTTGGAAAATACGACCGGCAGCGGCAACAGTATCGGCCGGTCATTTGAGGATTTCTACCAGATCTTGAACTCCCTGCCGCAGCACGGGGACCGTCTCGGGGTTTGTCTGGATACCGCTCACCTTTGGGGCGCCGGCTTCGACATCTCAACAGGCGAAGGAGTTGACCAAACTGTAGAAGCCTTCGCCGCCAGGGTGGGCAGGGAGCGCCTTCACCTCATTCATGCCAACGATTCCTCAGTCAAGCTCAACTCCCATCGTGATATCCACCAGCCACCGGGAAAAGGACTGATAGGGATCGAGGCCTTCAACGCACTGGTCAACCATCCGAGGCTAGCGGACCTGCCCTTCATTCTCGAACTGCCCACCGAGGATACGGAGGCTGTCGTCGAGGTGCTGAGGGCGATGCGGTTGTTGGTTAGGGTGGAGGGTTGAAGGTTGAAGGTGAAGGGTTGAGGGGGACGATCTCTCCACCCTCCACCCTTATTTGAAAGGAGATAGATTGATGCCGGTTAACGTGGCCATGCCCAAGCTGGGAATGACAATGACCGAGGGAACTCTGAAACGCTGGCTGAAAGGTGAAGGTCAGGAGGTCGAGAAGGGCACGCCGGTACTGGAGATCGAGACCGAGAAGATCGTCTACGAAATCGAGGCGACCGCTTCCGGACTCCTTCACATCATCCGGCATGAGGGGTCCGCGGTCCCCTGTGGCGGCGCCTGTGGCGTCATCGCCTCTTCTCAAGAAGAGTACCGGTCGTTGGCCGGCGACGAGCCTGTGGGGTCAAAGGATGGAGGATGGAGGGTGACATCCTCTCCCGCGGCAAGGCGATTGGCCAGCGAGCTAAACGTAGATATGTCTCGCCTTCCCGGCACGGGCCCCGGCGGCAGAATACTTGAGGACGATGTCCGGAAAGCCGCCGCGGCCCCCAAGGCCGTCGAATCGGCGCGGGTGGCGAAGACCATTCCTCTCTCCGGCAGGCGAAAGATCATCGCCGACCACATGGTAAAGAGC
>JAUSEJ010000559.1 GCA_030650265.1 Dehalococcoidia bacterium
TGTCACTGTGGTTGCCCCTCTCGCCGACTCTCCGGCTCAGCAGGCCGGCATTCGTTCTGGTGACCGCATCTTGAAGGTAAACGGCGAGGACACTGCCAAGATGACTTTGACGGACGCTGTGGGTAGGATTCGGGGGCCAAAGGGCTCTAAAGTCAAGCTGGTCATTCTCCACGATGGCGAAAAATCGACGGTGGAGATCGAAGTGACGAGGGGCGATGTTAAGACAGTAAGTGTCTACTCCGAAATGCTGCCAGGCGCAATCGCTCACGTACGGATCAGCCACTTTTCCCGACGTACGGCCGAAGAAATGATAGCCAAGTTGCAGGAGCTCCGCAAGGGCGAACTCAAAGGCATTATCCTTGACCTGCGAGACAATCCTGGCGGGTACCTCGACATTACGGTCGACACGGCCAGCCAATTCTTGAAAAGCGGAGTGGTTTGCTTTGAGGTGGACGCCCAAGGAAATCGAGACGTATGGAGGGTCAAATCGGGCGGTCTGGCTACAGACGTCCCCGTTGCCGTTCTTGTCAACAAGGGCAGCGCCAGCGGCAGCGAAATCCTCGCTGCTTCTATTCAGGAAAATGGCAGGGGGGCACTGATCGGCGAGGAAACCTTTGGCAAGGGTGAGGCTCAGCGCCAATACGATTTGGGCGACGGATCGGCTGTGGCGGTCACCGTTTCTCGCTGGCTGACGCCCAAGGGAAATCAGATTCAAGGCAAGGGCCTTGCGCCAGATATCGAAGTAAAGATGACCCTGGAAGATTTCCGGGCAAAAGGCGATATCCAGCTACAGAGAGCGGTAGAATACATTGACAACGGCAAATAGCTACCGTCAGCCATCGGGTCGCGTCCTTGTACACATCAGTCCAGAAGTGGTATAATCACTTGTGACTGATAAAACAATTACCGTTAATCGAAAAGCTTATTTCGACTACCATGTCGAGGAGGCCATTGAGGCCGGACTCGTGCTCATGGGGTCGGAGATCAAGTCGATTAGAGCCGGGCGGGTAAACCTTCGTGACGCCTATGCCCGGGTTGAAAACAGGGAAGTATGGCTCCTTAACATGCATATATCGCCATACGGCCCTGCCAGCCACTGGGGCCACGAACCGACAAGGTCGAGGAAGCTGCTTCTCCATCGTTCGCAGATCGAATGGTTGAGAGGGAAGGTCAAGGAAAAGGGTCTTACCCTGATCCCTTTGAAGTTGTTCATCAAGAATGACGTGGCCAAGATCGATTTGGGCCTGGCCAGGGGCAAGAAGACTTACGATAAACGGGAGGCTATGGCCACGCAGGAGGCCAAACGGGAGATCGATCGGGCCCTGAGGGAGAGGCAGAAAAGTTAATCACACCCTGGGGTCGCGTGGTTTCGACAGGGGAGGACGTTACAAGATTGCAAGCCGAGGTCGCCGCTGTCCTCGTTAAAAAAGTGGTACGCCATAACTGGCAACACTTCTTACGCTCTAGCTGCCTAGGTAGCTACGTTCAACCTCGTCTCACCTCGATGGGCGGGGCTTGAGCGCTGAAATGTCGAGGTGCAGTGGCCTAGACGCCAATATGGGCTGCTAAAGACTAGTTGGCTAGCTTAGTCGAACTCTGTCGGCAGAGGTCGACACGGCGAGATGAAAAGTGCCGACTACGCTTGTAGGATATCTTGGGCGAGCCTTTTCTGGACAGGGAGTTCGACTCTCCCTCGTCTCCACCAGTTCGAGTAATTCAGTACCACCGGGGAAGGACTGAATACTCGACTATTATGCCGGTTGGTTTTCGGGATCGGCATTGATTGCCTGGCAACGGATCTTCAGTGTAGAGTGAGCGTATATAGTCTGCAAACGAGGCGCAAGTGGAAAGAAACTCATGGCTTCGAGCGCTCATTGTTATATTGGTGTTCATCTCGGCCCTCTACCTGATCGGCCTGCTATATAATTTGGCGGCCCGTTTCGGAGACATTATTCTCCTGTTCTTTCTCGCCTGGTTGCTGGCTTTTGCTCTCCGCCCGGTTGTCCGCCTTCTCGAATGCTTGCACCTGCCTCGCTTCGTCGCAGCCCTGCTGACCTATCTAGGCTTACTTATGCTGGCTGCTCTTGTCGGCCTCATGATTGTCCCCAATATTGCCTTTCAGCTCAACCAGTTGGGGCAGGATCTTCCGACTTATGTTAAGAACATTCCAGAAACTGTTGTCAATATTCAAATATGGCTTGGAGACCACAGTGTTCAAGGTGTCAACTTTACTGACCTGACCAATGTTCAGAGCCTGGTCAGCAGAGCTGAGGCCATAGGCACTCTTTTGGCTCAGAATGCTCTTGGAATCGCTCAAGGGTTAGCAACTCTGGCCTTCAACTGGATAATCATCATGATAATTTCCTTCTACTTCATGCTAGATGGAGATCGCATCGGGTTGGCCTTCTTCCATCTTCTTCCCGACCGCTATGAAGCGGAGGCCATGTTCTTCTTCGACAGTGTGGGCAAGTCTTTTGGTGGCTTCATGCGAGGTATTGTACTTCAAGCTGTTATAAACGGTATTGGCACTGCGGTGGTGATGTGGGTGGCAGGGCTCCACTACGTGGCCCTGGTTTCCATCGTTGCTGGCGTAGTAATGATCATTCCTTTCTTTGGAACGTTTATCGCGCTTGTTCCACCAATTGCCTTGGCGGCTCTCACGCTGTCTTGGGGCACTGTCATTTTTGTTGCGGTGGCGCTTCTCGCTTTACAGCAGGTTCTTTTGAACGTTATTGCCCCTAAAGTGATGAGCAACAGCGTTGGCATCCACCCGATTCTTGTCTTCCTCGCAATGCTAGTTGGACTGCGCGAGGCGGGGATTTGGGGGGCAATATTCGGGGTGCCCATCATGGCCGTAGTCTATTCGATGGCCCTATTCTTCTACGGTCGCGCCTTTCCTGCCAAACAGATCGGTCAAACGCCGGTCGAGCAAACCGCTATTACTGTGCTGTCGAGGCCGCTAGAAGAGAAATAGGCTAAGTTGTCGGCGTCCAATCCGTCCCCCAAGGAAGGCAGTACCAGCAAGTTAGGCATTGACTGATCGTTAGTTTGCTGCTGACTGATCTGTGCAACCGGGAACTATTAAGGAGGGTCCATGACCATTCGAAAGGCCGTTATCACCGCTGCCGGTTGGGGCACTCGATTCCTGCCAGCCACGAAGGCCCAACCGAAAGAGACATTGCCTCTGGTGGATAAGCCAATAATTCAGTACGTTGTTGAAGAGGCGGTGGCAGCGGGTATAACCCAGATTGTAATCGTGACAGCAAGCGGGAAGCGGGCGATCGAGGATCATTTCGACCGGTCGTTCGAGCTTGAGTCGGTCCTTGAAAAGAAAGGCGATCTTAAGAACCTCGAGGCGGTTCGTCGGATCTCCGAGTTAGCAGATATCTGCTATCTTCGTCAGAAACAGCAACTTGGTCTCGGCCACGCCATATTGTCGACGCGATCGGTCATTGGCAATGAACCGTTCGCTGTCTTCCTGCCGGACGACCTTATCCACTGGCACATTCCGGCGATGAAACAGATGATCGACGTCTACGAACGGGTGGGGCAAAGTGTGGTGGCAGTTGAAAAGATTAATAGGGACGATACCAGCAAGTACGGGATTATTGACCCCCAGCCCGTATCTGAGCGCGTTTTTCGAGTACGTGATCTAGTAGAGAAACCGGCGCCAGATGATGCGCCTTCGGACCTGGGGATTGTCGGACGCTATATCCTTACGCCTGAGATATTCGCTATGCTTGACCAGACAACCCCAGGGAGGGGCGGCGAAATTCAGTTGACCGATGGCCTCAAGAGGCTGCTTTCCTTGCAAGAGATATATGCCTACCAATTCGAGGGGATTCGTTACGATACCGGCAATCCGCTGGGCCTTCTCGAAGCCTCGATCGAGTACGCCCTCCGGCGAGATGACATCGGGCCTGTCTTCAGATCTTATTTGGAGAAGCTTGTCCGAGGCGGGGTCCCTATTTCCCAAGCCTGAGCACGGCCATGAAGGCCTCCTGCGGGATCTCCACGTTCCCGACTCGCTTCATACGCTTCTTGCCTTCTGCCTGTTTCTCGAGCAGCTTACGCTTTCGCGATACGTCGCCGCCGTAACACTTGTCGAGAACATTCTTCCTCAGGGCGCGAATTGTCTCTCTGGCCAAGACACGGGAGCCTATGGCGGCCTGCACGGGCACGTCGAACATCTGTCGTGGGATTAGACTACGAAGCTTCTCGACCAACTGACGTCCCATGGACTGGGCATTGTCGACGTGAGTGATCAATGACAACGCATCAACAGGCTGATTGTTTACCAGGATGTCAAGCTTGACCAGTTTAGCGGCACGATAGTCGAGCAGCGTATAATCGAGAGAGGCGTAGCCCTGAGTCCTTGTTTTGAGCTGATCGTAGAAATCGATCAATATCTCGTTCAGGGGCACATCGTACGACAGGACGACGCGTTTATCGGTAGTTGGGCTCGAATCTCCGGAGGCGCTGATGGCGGAATCCAGATACTCCATCCGGTTGAATTTTCCCCTTCTACTGGTTACTAGCTCCATTATGGGCCCTATGTAGCGGCTCGGGGACACGACTGTAATATTCACCCACGGCTCGCGGATTTCCTGCAAGCTTTCGCCACCCGGGAGGTTAGCTGGATTGTCGATTGTCACCTCATCGCCATTATTCATTATCACGACGTATTCCACGCTAGGGGCCGTGGTCAGAAGATTCATGTCGAACTCGCGTTCCAGCCGCTCCTGCACGATCTCCATGTGGAGGAGTCCGAGAAAGCCGCATCGGAAGCCAAAACCGAGGGCGACCGAACTTTCCGGTTCGTAGACGAGGGAGGCGTCGTTGAGCTTCAGTTTGTCGAGGGCGTCGCGCAAGAACTGGTAGTCATTGCCTTCGACCGGATATAGTCCGGCAAATACCATTGGCTTGGCCGGCCTGTAGCCAGGTAGAGCAAGCGATGCTGGATTGTCGGCCAGCGTCATGGTATCGCCCATCTGGCTCTCCCTCACGTTTTTCAAACCTGTGGCAACGTAGCCGACTTCGCCAGCGGAAAGCCGCTCCACCGGAGACAGGAAGGGCTTGAAAACGCCGACCTCCAATGCTTCCAGAACCTTCCCCGTTGACATCATCTTGATCTTGTCGTGCACGTTGATCGAGCCATCGAACAATCTTACGTAGGCGATCACGCCTTTATAGGAATCGTATTTGGAGTCGAAGATCAGAGCGCGCAGGGGCTGTCGCTCGTTTCCCCTAGGGGGCGGGATGTGTTTGACCACGGCTTCCAGCGCCTCGCGAATTCCAAGGCCCGTCTTGGCCGAAGCCAGAATGATCTCGCTTCTCTTGATGCCGATAACCTCTTCGATTTCTCTCGCGACCTTCTCAGGCTCGGCGTTCGGCAGATCTATCTTG
>JAUSEJ010000560.1 GCA_030650265.1 Dehalococcoidia bacterium
GGCCGCGATCCCTGCGGGGAGTTAGCCGACTTACATCACACGCGTTTTCGCATCCTCAGCCGACTTGGAGACGTTGCGGCCATGGCAGAGATAACAGCGGAGTTGCTATCCGTGGCTGAGCGATTGGCTTTGCCACGGGCAACAGCCGAGGCCAACCTGGCCGACTCCATTTGCTGCCTGTGGCGAGACGACATTGCTGGTGCTCGCGAACGTGCTTTGTTCGCTCTACAGGGGGCAGGATCCTTCTCGGAAGGACGAGAGCTAGCGATTCGCTGCCTCGCCCACAACGAGCTGGCGGCCATTGGCATGTACGGTGGCGACCATCGCTTCATGCGTTACTATGCGGAGCGCGGTTTGGATCTGGCCAAGCGCTTGGGTATGCCATTCGTAGAGGTCATTCTTCGTCTTCGTTTGGCTAACGCCAACTTCATGAGTGGCGCTTGGGAAGAATCCTTGCAGGATAGCATCGACGCCATTGGATTGGCCCGTCGGATCGGACAGCCTCGTGATTTGGCCTGCGCGCTGGCAGAACGGGCGCTGATCCTGGCAATGCGGGGAGACTTGGCATTGGCTGAAGGCTGTATTTCTGAGATAAGGCAGGTCTTTGGCAGGGGAACGTCGGCCGACAGGGGCGTTTTCGGTGTTGTCGAGATTGCCGAGGCGACCCTCGCCCTCGAACGAGGTCAGGGGGAGCGTGCGTTGGCCATCGCCCGACGCTTCCTCCGCCCATCGGCGTCGGCTGCGACCTCTGTTGGCCTGACGGCGGCGAAAAGGCCAACCGGCTTCGCCCTGCTGGCCGAGGCGCAGGTAGCGGCAGGAGATGGAGTAGGCGCGCTGGAGACCGCCCGCAGAATCATTGGTTTGGGCCCTGCGGGGACCCCCTATTTGGCGGCCCTTGCCTCTCGGGCCGAAGGCCTCGCTCGGCAAGCCTTGAGGGAAAAGCAGCCCGCCATGGAGTGCCTGAGGCAAGCACATGAAGAATTCACTGCCCTGGAGATGCCATTCGAGGCCGCGAGGTCCCTGCTAGAGTTGGCGGAGGTCGGGGGACAGGAGACAGGCGCCCGGGATCAGACCCCGTCCCCTCGATCTCTATCCCCCGAGCGAGCGGCGCAGCAGAGTCTAGCCACCTTCGAGCGCCTTGGCGCTCGGCGCTATGCTGAACGTGCTCGGCGATTGCTCCGAGGATTCGGTTTCTCCCCACCTGTCACCTTGCTGCCGCGCCTCGGTGGAGTTAGCGTGAGCGAGCGAGAGCTCGAAGTAGCGCGGCTTGTGGCCGAGGGCTTGACCGCGACCGAGATCGCCAGGCGCTTGACCATCAGCCCACGTACAGTCACTACTCACCTCGAACATATCTACGCTCGTCTGCATATCAGCTCCCGTGCCGCTCTTGTCCGACAAGTGATGGAGGCTGGCCTGCTTAATCCCCAAGACCACAATACGAAATCAATACGATGTTTTCCCGATGTACACGGACGCTAGAGCGTAGTACGCTGTCATATGCGTGAAGGGTGCCCTCACAGGGCCAAACCCGTGCAAGCACAAGACGGAGGAGAGACCATGAGTCGAATCGACGAATTGCAGAAGAAGTACCCCAGTATTCCCCGGGATATGATCATCTGCTGGGACGCTCACAGGAACGGAATAAGGTACACTGAGGTAATCGACACGTTAAGCTACTATGATCGCGGTAGGTTGTACCAGAGCCGTGATACCGATGTGACCTTGAAGGACATTGCGATGGCGAGACCACGGGCGATAAGGGAGGGCCTTGTCCTTAACCCGACGCCAATGTATACGAAAAGCGGTTTTGGTGCCCAGATTGTCCGAGACACCCAGAGTTCATATGAGATCAGAGAGGAAGGTCCTGAACAATACGCCCTCTACGCGGGAGAAGAAAAGGTCGAGGACGTATATTTCCCCAAACCCAAGAAGCGTTGGGGAGACTACGGCGAGAAAGAGCCCAGGACGAGCAAAGGGACGCCGGTGACAAGCCTCGTCAATCTTCGTCGCCGCTGCTTTATGATATGTGAATTGCGACACTGCCAGTATTTCGATACGGGGGACCAGTGCAAGTTCTGCAACTTCAACGCAAGTCAGGAAGATGCTTCGAGCATCGGGGTTTCTCGCCCCGTTACTATCAATCTGGACGAGACGGTCGAGGCCTACAAGATCATCACTTCCGAAATGCCTCCCCTGATCGAAGGCCGTCTTACAATGGGTGGGCTAGCCGACAGCGAGCAGGAGGCCAAGATTCATCTTCAGTTTGTGGAGAAGCTGGCGAGCACAACCTCCTATCTGCCTAATATCGGCTCTTCCACTCAACCCATGTCCAGAGCGAACCTGCAAAGGCTAAAGGATGCGGGCCTTGGGTCAATCAGCATGAACATCGAGGTATGGCATCCGCAGTTGTTTGAGGAGGTATGTCCGGGGAAGGCCAAGAACAGGGGGCGTGGCCGATACCTGGAGGCCTACCAGGATGCAGTCGAGATCCTCGGTTGGGGTTCGGTGGGAACCAATATGCCGCCGGGCCTAACTCTGATACCGGAAAATGGGCACAAGACTTGGCGGGAGGCATGGGATTCTCAGGCTGAGGGGGTTCGCTGGCTGATCCAACGCGGTGTGTTACCCAGTTTTGGAGTCTCGGTCTTGGGAGAGGGCTCCGTATTCGGGGCCAATCCAGCCAATCGGGCGAAGCTTCCGCCCACGGAGTACCATTTAGAGTTGATCTTGGCCCATCACCAAGCTTGTAAAGAGTTCGACATGTACAGCAGGATGAACAAGCTGTTGTGGTGTCCCTTGGACTGCCCTCCTAACCAGTACGCAGGCGAGCTGGGAATGATAGAGATAGCTGGGGACCTTGGGAAATGGGCAGATATGGCGGTGCCAGCAGATGCGAATTGGCTCGGTCGCTTCATTGAGTCGTTTAAGTCACCAGCCCTCACAGACAAGGAGGACAAGCGATAACATTGATGGCTGTCCGAATGAACGACGCAGATGCCATGGACAGCCAATCTCCAACGTGACGAAGACTGGATTCTGACGACTGCCCGATCTCAGTTCAATGGATCCCACCAAGGCGGGAATCCGTGTATCAGGTCGGGCGGTTATCCACACCTGAGTATTTGCCTGATCAAGTGCGGTACAGGCCCCTGCGTTGCGGACATCGGCATGTTAACACTGGCCGGAGATGTTGGAAATTGGATGGCCAGCGTGGTCCCAAAGCAAGCAAACTGGCTGGCTAGGTTCATTTCGTCGGTCAAATCGGAAGTAGGACAAACAGACTAGCTGCGCTAGGCATTATTATGAAAGAGGTTTGACATGAGAACGCTTTCCAGACTGCGCGGATTAGCCCTGGTGACTCTGATGGTTGGCGCCCTGCTCTTTGTCCTTCTAGCGGAAGGATGCTCGACGACCCCTGCATTTCAACCGACGTCGGGGACATCGGCGACAGAAACAAGGCCCTACGGTAGTCTGACGTTCGCGAACAACTTCGGTGAGAACCTCGATCCCCTTCTTGACGGCGCAGTTGGCTTCAGGACCATGGGTAGTGCTGTTTTCGATACCCTCTGGTATTGGGATGTTGACGACTTTGAGTTAAGGCCTGGGATAGCGGAGAGGTGGCAGATCGCCCCCGATGGCATGAGCCATACCTTCTACATCAGGAAAGGGGTCAAATTCCACGATGGGACCGACCTCACGGCAGCAGACGTCAAGTTCAGCATCGAGAGGATGATCGGGCCTAAGAGCACCAGCAATGTGGGTGTGCCCATTTGGCGCCCTGCTATAGCTAGCGTGGAAGTGAAGGACGACTACACCGT
>JAUSEJ010000582.1 GCA_030650265.1 Dehalococcoidia bacterium
GATGGAGACCGCCTGTGCGAGACGCCTGGCACCCATACCGGGTGTGGCGTGGCCGAACCGTCCTTTCGCGGAAGGGCTGATGGCTCCTGATTTGGATTCCCTCGTAATTCAGGTCGGGAGTTTTTTCGTGTCCGACAACACAATTCTTGGAGAGCAATAGTGGACAACAACCTTGTGGCCGCCAGTTGGATTGGTCTAGCGCTCGTGGCCGGCCTGATCGCTTTTCGAACGGGCATATCGGCCTCACTGCTAGAGATCATCGTGGGAGTCGCGGCTGGCAACTTTCTTGGCTTGTTCACAACGCCCTTTGTCGACTTTCTCGCTGGTTTTGGCAGCGTTCTGCTCACCTTTCTGGCAGGGGCGGAAGTTGACCCCAAGGTTTTGCGCTCCAAGTTCAAGGAGAGTTTCCTCATCGGTTTCTTCTCGTTCCTCATGCCCTTCCTGGCGGCTTTCGCCTTCGCTTATTTTCTCGCCGGTTGGGACCTGCGGGCGGCAGAGATCGCCGGCGTAGCTTTGTCTACCACCTCCGTGGCAGTCGTCTACGCGGTGATGGTCGAAACCGGTCTCAACAAAACCGAGCTGGGCAAGATCATCCTTGCCGCTTGCTTCATCACAGACCTCGGTACGGTGGTGGCCCTCGGCGTCTTGTTTGCCAATTTCGACATTTGGATGCTGGTTTTTCTCGCAACCTTAGCCGTTATGCTAGTGATCCTTCCAAGGCTAACCAACTGGTTCTTCAGCACCTTTGCTGGCCATATGAGCGAGCTAGAGTCGAGGTATATCTTCCTGGTTCTGTTCGGATTGGGTGGCCTGGCAACACTGGCCAAGAGCGAGGCCGTGCTACCTGCCTACCTTGTGGGACTGGTTCTCGCCAACGTGTTCATGGCCGACCGTGCCCTTGTGCGACGGGTAAGGGGTATCGCCTTCACTTTTCTGACGCCCTTTTACTTTCTGAAAGCTGGGCTGTTCGTCTCAATCCCGGCCGTCATCGGCGGCGCAGGAATAATCGGCTTGCTCCTCTTCGTGAAGGTGGCTGCCAAGTTCGTCGGCGTGCTTCCCGTGACCGCTGCCCTCAAGTTTGGCCGGAGGGATGGCATGTATACTACTCTTCTTATGTCAACTGGTCTCACTTTCGGAACTATCTCCGCGCTTTTTGGGCTCACCCATGGCATAATAGATCGGGATCAATATACCTTCCTCGTCACGACGGTGATTCTGAGCGCGATCGTCCCAACGCTTATCGCCCAGGCTTTTTTCAGACCACACGTCCCTGCATCTGAAGCAGCCGAAGGTGAACCAGGGAAAGACGGTGAAAGGAGCGATGCTTACGTGGTCTTGGGGCAGGCAATAGAATGAAACTGGCTGGCATTGAGATTAGCAATCGGCCTGGCTAAGGAACAGACCGTTGAGCTTTGGTCGCTTTCTGTCGAGGAGCATCTGCCCCATTACGCTGCTGCTATCGGCGAGTTCGAAGAGATCAGGGCTGAGAAGGACGAGTTTTTCCGGGATCTACTTGGCCAAGCAGCAGAACTGGCGGCAGCCCAAGGCATTCATCTTCGCACTGAAGTCCAGCTTGGCCATGCCATGCAGACCATCGTTGGTTTCGCCAGTCAGAACGCCCTTGACCTAATAGTGATGGGCCACAGCGGCTATTCCGGCGTCTGGGGCGCCTTCCTCGGCACTACGACGGACAAGGTGAGTCGCCACGCCCCCTGCTCATTGCTGATTGTTCGGTAGAGACGGAATTCCTGCGGAGATCTAGCTCCCGCGCCAGTCGCTCCGGTTCATCAACAGCTACGTGGAGGGTTGCGAATATGGGGGTCGGACTCAGTAACCCGTTCAAGCTGCACCCCGACCGTAGATGCATAGTGACGTCGGTTCTACCCCCAACTGCCAGATAGGCGGCGTTTTCCTTTCGAACTGATCGAAAGCCATCGCCAATGCCATGCGCTCGTCTTGACTCTCGCACAATTTGCACGATTTCCCCGTAGGGGACTAACCCATCTGCAAAGATGCCGTAATGGAGCCTGACCCCGGCGGCTTCCAGGCGATGGGGAAGCACGATGAGAGAGGCATAGAAACCGAAGGCCCACACAAGCGCATAAACAGCCAGTACGAGGAGAACCCAGCGCAGCCACAACCAGGGCACGAGCATCTCGACAAGCAGCAACTCGACAGGGGTGGTGAATGCCACGACTAGAAGGAGGGGCCCGACCATCGAGCGCTTGCGATAGCTGAAGTCATTTGGGCCAGGCCTGTGATGTCTCAGCAGATATGTCGCCAGACAGAACCAGAGCTTTGGCTCAAGCG
>JAUSEJ010000589.1 GCA_030650265.1 Dehalococcoidia bacterium
CTGTCGGGAGAGACATAAAACTCTGCGGAACCACTAGAATTCTTCCAGAAGCCTGGCGAAATGGATGCGGGTGTTGCTGTTGGTATTGATGTTGGAGTTGAAGCTGGAGTTGGCGGGGCCTTGAGGACCACAGGGAGGAAAATCTGAGACGTGGACGCGGGCGTCGCCGTCACCGAAGTAGTTGGCATTGCCGACGACGTTGCTGTCGCCGTACGTGTTGCCGTAGACGTAGGCGTCGCGGTCACTGTAGGCGTTGCTGTCCCAGAAACCGTTGTCGGCGTCGGCGTTGCCGTGGTCAAATCCGAGACCCTGGCCCAGTAGGTACTCCACACTCCCGAGTTGGCGCCCGTCGATGCATACGACCAGCCTTCTGGTTTGGCATACTCCTGCAGGGTCCACATCGCCGTGTCGTCTTCCGGATCTACCATCGTGGCGCTGTAGTCGCCCCATCTGTTCCTGGACCCTCCGTAGGTTTTCCAGTACATTCCCTCGCCGGGCTTGTAGATGTAAGGGTCGCGCATGGTGCCGGTCGCATCGCCTCCCAGGCGATAGGCATACCCGGCAGACGGCCACTGGCTTGAAGAAAACTGCGAAAAGCCCATCAGCACGTCGTTGAATTTGTTCACCGTTATACTAGGGTAAGCGTACCATTTGCCGCCGTTCGTCGCCGTGGCTGTCGGATCTTCTACTCTGCCACCGTCGACATCGTTGCCACTGGCATCGAGCCGCACCCACTGTGCGGCGGTGTGGGTAGCCGCCCCGGCAGGCAGATAAACGGTCTGGGCATACCAGATATTGCCGTCACGTACCGTGCAATTAATGATGCGCGCATCACCCGAATCAATCTTCAGCACGTCACCCGCCCCCGATGACCCGGCAGCCTGCGGCAGGATATTTCCACCCGGCGCCGACCAGCCACCACTCATTGGCGCAAGAGTATGCGTCTTGAGCGAGCCTTGGGTAAAGGTTGGAGAACTGGCCGTACCCGTGATCTTGTTTAATCTGTACGACGCGCCGGCGCTGCTATAGTGTGTGGGCGCGTACAAAGTTTCCTCAGAGCTGGAATAGGTGACGCAGGGCCGGACTGTAAAATCGGTGACAGCAGTAACAAGCGACGCCGAAAATGTTCCGGCTATGAGGCTTGGGTAATTGACAATGAGCACGCGCGATTCCTTGAACACACTGTCAGATGTTCCGAACATGTTGACCGAAATGGCCACCCAGTTCTTGTTGAACCCAACAGCCGGGTAGTCTGCCCACCAGTCTGTGCCGCCACTGCCGCAGGAAACGGCTGAACAGATCTGGTAGCGAAATAGATTGTAGGTGCCATTGGGATCGCTGCCCGTGGAGACACCGACTTCGATTGAAGAAGTGGTGGAGTAGCTGTTAGACACAGCTATAACGATGAAACGATTGTTGTACGGGTCGTAGAGAGTCACGGGATCAAAGGGGCGATATGCCCCTGTGCCTGCCCAGAAGGAAGCTATAGAAACGGTGTTGACAGTCGCGCCCGTAGACTTGGTTTGCACCCTATAGTTGTTGTTGAGCGTGTCAATAATCCGGGAAATCCCCACCGCGCCCATGGTATCAGGTGGAATGTAGTAAGAGCCCCCTTCGCCGGCAATGTCATCCAGCCCCTGATAGCTCAAGGAAGGCGCCGATGAAGCGACTAAAGGCTTGACGGATTCCGCAGTGGGAATCGATGCCCCCTGGACCGACCGGACGTCGGGAGGCTCGACCTGATAGTTGAAGGGAATCTCTAGGCCGATGGCTGGCCCGGCCGTCGCCGGATGCAATGCCTCAAGACGCGCCAACTCGGCGAAGTCGACGACAGCCGAGCTGGTCGCCAGCACTGGTATACCTTGAATCGAGGGGGTAGCTTCTGCCTGTGGCGAAGACGCTTGGGCCGGCATCATCTCCGCCGGCAGAAATTGCCTCAGGGCGACCGCAAGCGCCAAAGCGAGAACCACCAGGATACTGGCAATAGTGGATTTCTTCTTCAATTCACTCCTTCTCGCTCTTGTTTCTGCCACACTATAGTCGAGACCAGAAGAGT
>JAUSEJ010000603.1 GCA_030650265.1 Dehalococcoidia bacterium
AGATGCATTCGTCGCCGCACCAAAGGCTGATGATCGCCGAGCTGAACTGGCCTTTTAAGCCCGACCTCAGTGTTCTGGATGGGGTGGACGCCTTCACGGAGGGTGGTCCGGCTACCGGCACGCGAGTGCGGGCTGAGGTGATGCTAGCCGGTACCGACCGGATTGCCATTGACGCCGTGGGCGTGGCCATCCTGCGCCATCTCGGCACAACGCCCGAGGTTAGCGAGGGGAAGATCTTCGCCCAAGAGCAAATTGCCCGCGCGGTCGAGCTTGGACTGGGAGTGACCTCTGCCGATCAAATCGAACTGGTTATTGACGACGGGCCTGGTGAGAATTACAGCCTCGCCATTCGGAGCATCCTCGCGGCAGGCTAATTGTTGCCAGTTCAATCTGTTCTCGCTAAGACCGGTTTTCCTCGTGAAGCTTTCATGGCGGGAAGAGTCATCTCGCTTTCATCAGGTCACCTGATGGTCAACCATCAGGCTAAAAGTCCTTCCAAGAAGGACCTGCTAAAAGCAGGATCAACGGCCCAGTGCGCTTTAGCGTACTTGCATTGTTAGCCTATGGCTTTCAGCCTAAGGCGGTCTCAGCGTTCCCCGAGGCAAGGAAACCAATAGGTCCTGTCATGGTGGGCTCCCATTTTGACGTAGTAGAACAAATGTGCTATGTTGTCTTCCAGCAAGACCACCGTGGCGAGGGAATCGGCCAAAGCATCGTGGCCAGCCAACTGTCACAGTGGCGATCAGGGGGTGTCTATTCGTGTCAACGACCGAGTCGCCCAGAAGAATCATTCACGTTGACCTGGACGCCTTCTTTTGTTCGGTGGAGGAGGATCTTGATCCGGGCCTAAAGGGGAAGCCAGTCATCGTCGGCTCTGATCCGCGGGGCCGCGGCGTCGTGGTGGCGGCCTCGTATCCCGCTCGCCGCTTCGGCGTACATTCGGCCATGCCGATAGGACATGCCGCCCGATTATGTCCACAGGCTGTCTTCATCCGGCCGAGACACGATGTTTACAGTACGTATTCTAGCAGGGTGATGGACCTTCTAAGAGAGTACACCCCTCTCGTCGAGCAAATGTCGATTGACGAGGCCTTTCTCGACGTTACTGATCGGGAAGATCTGCCCGGTGAAGCGGAAAAGATTGGACGGGCGATCCAGCTTCGGGTGAAGGTGGAAACAGGGCTTCCCTGCAGCGTCGGCATTGCGAGCAATAAGCTGGTGGCGAAGATAGCCACCGACACCTGCAAGCCATTCGGTTTCTTGAGTGTTCCTGCTGGCGAGGAAGCGAGTTTTCTCGCTGGCCTGCCCGTGGACAAGCTCTGGGGTGTCGGGCCCAAGACCGCAGTTCGCTTGCGGGGCAAGGGAATTCACAGTATCGGCGATCTCGCCAGTCGGCCGCCGGAAGAGATGCGCGCCCGGTTTGGGAGAATGGGCGAGTACCTTTGGCATCATGCCAGAGGCGACGACAGCAGCCCGGTGGAAATCAATCGCCAGCGTAAATCTATTTCTCACGATCACACTTTTTCGCATGACGTGGGCGATCTGTGCTGCGCCGGAGACAAACTCTTGGAGCTTGGCGGACGCGCCGCCGGGCATCTTAAACGCAGTAGCTTGCGCGCCCGTACGGTTACGATGAGATTACGTTACGCTGATTTCAGTACGGTGACCCGCAGTCGCACACTCGTCTTTCCTACCGACGCTGCCGATGCTATTACCGAAACTGCCTTGCGATTGCTGAGACAAGCCTGGGACAACCAGAGGAAAGTCAGGTTGGTGGGCATCGGCCTCAGCAATCTTTGCCCCGCCGGATACGGTCAACTCAGTCTTTTCGATTTCAGATTCGGCGATCAGCAGGAGTTGTCCTGCGCAGCGCCTGGATCATGACCAGTGCGCTGGGCCAGACTGCGGGGAGAATAATGGACCCTCACCCTAACCCTCTCCCAGAGGGCGAGGGGACAGGAACGACGGCGTTATTCCCAGAGGGCGAGGGGACAGGAACGGAGGCGTCACTCCCAGAGGGCGAGGGGACAGGAACGGCGATGTCTTCGGGGAATGGTGTAAGAATCCTGTTCCTTGCCGATACGCATCTGGGGTTCGATTTTCCCCTCAAGCCTCGAGTAGACATGGATCACAGAGGACGGGGATTCTTCGATAATTTCCGGCAATGAATGTCATCCTCGGCAGGGAATTCTATCGCAGGGAATAGCGACTCGCCGGCTTGAGCCACGGCGGAGCCCTGAGAGGTCCGGGCCTGCTCTAGAGGCGAAGGTCATCGAGGAACGACTGCATGGCCTGGTTGAAGGCTGCCGGTTGGTCGATGTTCGAGGCGTGGCCGGCACTGTCAATGGTCACCCTGGTTGAGCCTGGAATCTTGGCTGCCATATACTCGGTGGCATTGAGATAGGCCTGGTCGTTGGCGCCGACGAGCACAAGGGTCGGGACCGTAATGGACCCCAGCGAGTCGATGGCGCACGAATTGAACTGGGCGAGCATGCCACGCGCCGCCAGGGCCAAACCGGAGGCCGAAGTGTGCCTTGCCAGGCGGACCTCGGCGCCGCCACCGAGCGCTGCTAGTCCGCGCTCTTCGTAGTTCCTGGCAACTTTGAAAGCCCACTGGCTCCACTGCTCACGGGCCTGTGAGCTTCGGTAACCTGGACCGGTGTCGAAGAGCATGAGGGCCTCGACAATTTCCGGATGGTATATGTTGAAGGCGAGTGACATGTAGCCGCCGAGGGAGAGGCCGCCGATTACCGCCTTCGCTGCACCGCATTCCTTGAGGATTGCCGCCATGTCCTCGACTGTAGCTTCCTCTGAATACTGCGACGGGTCGGTGGGGCTGTCAGAGCGGCCGTGACCTCTCATATCCCATACTATGACTTTGTACCGGTCCTTGAAGAAGTCCACCTGGCCATGCCACATGTGCGACGTCGCAGCGTAACCGTGGCTGAGCAGGACTACCGGTCCGCTACCATGTTCTTCGTAGTAGACCTTCACACCGTTTCGGTCGATGTAGGCCATTAGTTGTGGTATCCCTTCCTCGCTGAAACGGCGCTAACCCAACTCTGCCAGACGCACCATGAAGTCGAGCGGGGCCATTTTGCTCACGTGACCGGATCTTACTGCAAGGCCATCGGCTTGTCAAAGTCCCGATCTCCGGACGACCTTTGCGCATGTAGCGGCGGGTTTGGCCGGTTGTCGGACTCAGCCCACCACCAATTGCATTTGGAGCATCTTCAAGCCATCAGTTCTCAACATTGTCATAACACTTTCGTCGATATGTCGTGCTATAATCTCCCCATGATCGTGCCATTACTTAATGAACCTACTATTCTTGTGGTCGACGACGAAAAACATATTGTGGAGTTGGTAAGTCTCCACCTGACCAGCGAAGGGTACCACGTTGAAACCGCCTTCGATGGGCTTCAGGCAATGGAAAAGTTTAGGATTCTCCGGCCCAGTCTCGTTGTGCTCGACATCATGATGCCCACTCTGGATGGCTGGGAATTCTGCCGGATGATTTCAAAGAAAGCGAACGTGCCGATCATTATTCTGACCGCTCGTGCTGATGATGTCGATAAGATTATTGGCTTTGAGCTGGGAGCGGACGATTACATTGTGAAGCCATTCAATCCCCGGGAGCTTATCGCCCGGGTCAAGGCCGTGTTGCGACGCACACAATCCGTGTCGAGGCTGGAGTCCGTCGTGGCGCTGGGGAACCTGCGGATTGATTTTGGCTCACGAGCTGTAACTATCGATAATGCTCCGGTCGCGCTTCGCCCAAAGGAGTTCGACCTTCTGTTGGCGCTTGCCTCGAATCCGGACTTCGTATTCAGCCGCGAGAAACTACTCGAACAGGTCTGGGGCTATTCCTTTCCCGGTAATTCGCGGACAATAGACGTGCACGTCACCTGGCTGCGCCGCAAACTGGCGAAGGCCGACGTGCATATCCGCACGGTCTGGGGAATCGGCTACAAGCTGACCCCTGCGGGCTAGAGCAATTCTCGCAATGTCGTGCCAACCACGTCCATCTGGAGGACACCAGAGGTTGCCCAATGCTAACCTAAACCGGCCAAAGGCAAGGATCACTCATAGCGCAAAGCTTCTATGGGATTCAGTCCTGCCGCTCGATTGGCCGGGTAGATGCCGAAAAAGAGGCCTATCGCTACCGACACGCTGAAAGCCAGAATTAGAACCGATGGCGACACTTCGGTCTGCAGTTTCTGGCCGCCGAAATTGACGCCGCTAATCATGCGGGAGGCGCCAACACCCACGAGGATGCCCACGATCCCCCCGAGAATACTTACCACTGACGCCTCAATTAGAAACTGGGTGATAATGTGGTGGCGTTTTGCCCCAACTGCCTTGCGAATGCCTATCTCCTTGGTACGTTCGGTGACCGAAACCAGCATGATGTTCATGATGCCAATGCCGCCTACCAGCAGAGAGATGCCCGCGATGGCGCCAAGAACCACCGTCAGCGTCGTTGTTATGGTACCGAGGGCCGCCAGTATATCATCCTGGCTTCGAACCGTGAAGTCATCCTGGACAACTCGATGATTCTCCCGCAAAAGCTGGCCGATTTGCTCCACGGAGTTGATCTTTGTCTCCTCGCTCACCAGTTGGACGTAAATTGTGTTAACGTTGCGGCTACCAGATGACGTGCGCTGATTCTGCAGACGCTGGAAAAGGGTCGTGATGGGCACAAAGACCTGGTCATCCTGATTGCCCATGGCTTGCGAGCCTTTAGTTTCCATGACCCCTATGACTTGAAATGATACCTGGTTTATCCGGACGCTCTGACCTATCGGGTCCAAATCCGGGAACAAGGTAGAGGCGACGGTGCTCCCAAGAACAACTACGAGTGAGTGGGCGTCGTCATGTTGTGGCGTGATGAAATCACCGCTGGCCGCTTTGAAGTTGCGAACGTATTGATAGTCCGAAGTAGTGCCCACGACACGCGTTCTCGTGTTCACCGCGCCAACCACTATCTGTGCCTGAACCATGCTTTCCGGTGCCGCTCCGGCCACTCCAAGGGCGCTAGCATCCTCTGTGATGGCTATGGCATCTTCAAGTGTAAGGGTGGCGACAGTGCCCGCGCCTTGCTGTACACCGCCCTCCCTGGCGGCGCCTGGCGTTATATACAGCAGGTTGGTGCCCATCGACTGAATCTGGCCGGTAATAGCGGCTTGTGCGCCCTGGCCAACGGACATCAAGGCCACTACAGCGCTAACGCCGATCACGATTCCCAGTGTGGTGAGCGACGTTCTGAGCTTGTTAGCGGCTAGGGCTCGTAGGGCGACACGCAATCCTTCGGGGAGTTTGAAGAAACTGCCGGAGGAATATTCCGCCTCATCAGACGGTTCAGGTTCGGGTGTCGTATCCAAAACGGTCTCTGCCTGCACAGGGTTGGCCACCGGCTCGTCGCTGACGAGTAGGCCATCCTGAAAGCGGATGATTCGCCGGGTGTAGGCGGCGATATCCGGCTCATGTGTGACGAAGACGACTGTAATGCCGTGCTTTCTGTTCAGGCGTTGGAAGATAGCCATGATCTCCCGGCTGGTCTGGGTATCGAGGTTGCCGGTGGGCTCGTCGGCCATTATGATGCTGGGATTGGAGACGATGGCTCTGGCAATGGCGACCCGCTGCTGCTGTCCTCCTGATAGCTCGGTG
>JAUSEJ010000432.1 GCA_030650265.1 Dehalococcoidia bacterium
TGGCGGATTCGCGAGCGCGTTTCAGTGCAGTATCGAAACGGGTATCTGCCGACAAATGGTCGAGGCCCAACGCAGAGCACAGGCGCTCCCATTGGCGATTCTGGACCACAGCAATGACCAACCAGGAGCCATCGCTGCAGCGGTAGGGCGAGTACATGGCTTGTCGTGAGTAATCACCCCCATCGTCTGTCCTTGTGTCCGGCACACGGATCGCGTCAACCGATTGCATTGCCAAAGACGCCATAAGCAGAGAGCTTTCGACTAGCTGGCCTTCGCCGGTTCGCTCACGCATCAGCAGCGCGAGGGCTACGCCGTAGGCGAGGATCATCGGCGCCGAACAGTCTGCCGCCCATATGGGCGAAGCAATTGGCATTCCTTCTGCCGTCCGCCTTCGGCTGAATATTCCGCTAAGCGCCTGAATGAGGACGTCGTAGCCGGGACGGTCAGCGTAAGGGCCTTGCCACCCATAGGCAGTAAGATGAACGTAGATGAGGCGGCGATTCAACCGCCGGAGGGTTTCATAATCGACACGTAGGCGCTCGGCGACACCGGGGCGGAAATTGACCGTGACCACATCAAATTGGGGAATCAGCCGATGAATGACCTCCTGGCCCGCCGGGGCACGAATATCAAGGGCGATTCCCCGTTTGTTTCGGCCGACTACCAGATAAGCGCGACTCTGGCCATCTCTGATCGGCGGAAGGGTCATGGTATAGCGAGCATCATCGCCTGTAAATGGCTCGACCTTGACGACATCGGCGCCCTGGTCCGCCAAATACATGGCGCTGCCAGGTGCTGCCCACATTTGCGAGAGGTCAAGGACTCTTATTCCGTCTAATGGACGCATGTTCTCTCCTTTCCTCCGACGATCGTGCGTTGACGCTCCTCAGGATTGCCCTACAGCGCTGTAGAGCGTGGGGAGTTTTCGACTCTAGCTCGAACCACTGTACTGATGAGTGGGGAAGAGGGGAAAGTGGTTTCCCCTCTTCCCTTTCGTTCTATTTGGCGTGGGTTATCGTCGTTAAGGAGTATGCAAGATTCGATATATTGACGACGGGCGTCAGCCCACCGACCTTTGA
>JAUSEJ010000612.1 GCA_030650265.1 Dehalococcoidia bacterium
CCCGGAGGACAATAGTTCTTACTTCAGCCATTGCTCACCAATCCTTGAAAGGCGCCTGCCATGATGCCTTCAGATCGAATATACTAGCGGAAACTATTATCTGGCCTTCCCGCTGACCGGCGCCGTATATCTCGAACCCCGGATCCCCGATTAGCTCGCCGATTCTGGCGGCCGGAAATCCGTCGAGAGCCGTCTCGAAGGTCTCGCAAAGCGCCGGCGCCACTTCCACAAGAAAGCGAGTGTTCGACTCGGAGAAAAGAATAGAATCGCTGCGGGAGATCGGCTCGCCGAGGGGGACCTGATCCAGCCAAAGTCGCATCCCGATCCCACCGGCAAAGGCCATCTCCGCCGCTGCCACACCGAGGCCACCTTCAGACAAGTCGTGGCAGGACCTTACCAGCCCCACCGCCGTAGCCCGACTCAACGCCTCCATCAGCGCCTTACCCTTCGCTGGCGTCACCTTGGGCACTTTGTTGCCCACGAAACCATTCAGTTCGTAGTAGTGGGACCCGCCTAGCTCGTCATAGGTTTCGCCCACGATGTAGATCTGGTTTCCTGCCTCCTTGGCGTCCATCGAAACCGCCCGCGTCACATCCTCCATTACCGAGAGGGCCGAGATAAGGAGCGTACCGGGGATGGCGATGGTCTCGCCGCCGTAGGTGAACTCGTTGTTAAGAGAGTCCTTTCCCGATATGAACGGCGTCTCGTAGACCTTAGCAATATCGTAGCAGGCCAGAGAGGCACGCACCAGACTGGCCAAACGATCGGGCTTGCTCGTATTGCCCCAACAAAAGTTGTCGAGAATAGCTACCCGTTCGAGAGAGCCACCAACGGCCACCACCTGTCTCAGGGCCTCGTCTATGGCGGAAGCGGCCATCCAGTAGGGGTCAATGGCCCCATACTTGGGGTTGAGGCCGCAGGAGATGATAACGCCCCTGTTGGAGCCAAGCCTGGGCCGGATGATGGCGGCGTCCCCCGGCCCATCGTTTTCGGCCCCCACAAACGGCTTCAGCACGCTGCCGCCGCGCACCTCGTGGTCGTATTGACGGACGAAATGCTCTTTGCTGCAAACGTTCCAGGCCTGCAAGATGTTATGCAAAGATGACGTCATGTCGCCCGGTTCGGGGAATTCGGGCTCCGGGAAGACTGCAGGCTCCCAATGGGCCTTACGAACAAGCTGGGGTATTCCGTCGAACAGGAAATCCATGTCGAGGTCGGCGACGACGTTGCCCTGATACTCGATGCGAAAACGGCCGGTAGACGTGAATTCGCCGATAATCGTGGCATCGACGTCCTCCCGGCGGAAGGTATCAAGAAAAGCCTCGACCGACTCTTTCGGAACCCCGTACCCCATTCTCTCCTGCGACTCGGAGATGGCGATCTCCCGCGGCGCCAGTCCGGCGTACTTGAGCGGGACGCGATCCAGATGAATAGTTGCGCCGCACTTCTCGCCCATTTCACCCACAGCGCAGGAGATGCCGCCCGCGCCATAATCGGTGACGGCTCGATAAAGGCCCTTATCTCTAGCCTGCAACTGGGCGTCGAGAACCTTCTTCTCCTGGATGGGATTTCCGATCTGCACGGCGCTGCCCGATACCTGCTGCGA
>JAUSEJ010000618.1 GCA_030650265.1 Dehalococcoidia bacterium
GTTGGAGGAAGCTAGGATGCGCGTGGCAATCAACGGCTTCTTCCAGGGACAGCCAAATACAGGGAGCGGCCAATACGTTATCAGCCTGATCAAGGCAATGGCCATGTCGTCTAGCCACGAATTAGTTGTCCTGACACCGCGATGGCCCGGTGAGGCGCGAATTCCGGCTGATCCTTTCCCGGGAAGGACCGATCCCCGACCGAAGCCAGGAGCGGAGGCTTTAGCCGGTCGTCAGCGCGCGATCGACTGCAGCGGCCAGACCACTACCTACTCGGTTACGGTTCCCTTCAAAGGAAACATCGGCAAACTTTGGTTCGAGCAGATCGGGGTGCCCATGGCCGCGCGGCGCCTCCGTGCCGATCTTCTCCACGTCCCCTATCTCGGCTCCCCTCTGCTCAGTCCCTGTCCGGTCGTCGTCACTGTTCACGACCTAATTATGAAGATCCTTCCAGAGTACCGGGGATCCCTGGCGGCGAGGTCATATACAAACATGGCCTGCGCCGCGGCAAAGCGGGCCAATTTGCTAATTGCCGATTCGAGATGCACCCGAGATGATATCATTCGCTTGCTCAGAATTTCCCCGGATAAGATTCGCGTGATCTACTTGGGTTTCGACGAACGATACCTGACAAGGCCAGATGAAAGTGCTCTAGCAGCTATTCGCCTGAAGTACGGCCTCGGGCGGAAGTATATCTTCTACATTGGCGGTCTTGATTCTCGCAAGAACGTGGGCGGACTGATCCGGGCTTTCGGCAACATCGGGGGAGAATGGGAATTGGCTATCGCCGGTCGCCCCCATTCCAAAAATCAGACTATTTACCCGTCGCTTAATGACGCTTTGAGCGCCTGCGCGGCAGCCAAACAGGTCAAACTACTTGGTTTTGTGCCAGAGGACGACAAACCAGCCCTCTATTCTGCTGCCGGCCTTTTTGTCTATCCTTCTCTCTACGAAGGTTTTGGTCTGCCGCCGCTGGAGGCCATGGCCTGCGGTGCGCCCGTGATATGTAGCAATACATCAAGCCTGCCCGAAGTAGTGGGGATGGCGGCTCTGCTCGCCGATCCCAATGACGGCGACGCTATGGTACAATGCATGCGCACCATCCTCGAGAACGAGGAAACGGCGAGGGAAATGCGCCGGCTGGCAAGAGAGCGGGCCCAACTGTTTAGCTGGCGCCACGCGGCCGTCGAGACACTAGCCGCATACGACGAGGTCTTGAATGCTGCAGGACAATGAAGTCCAGCTCAGGGATCTCCACGCGACGGACTTGGATATGGTCTGGAAGTGGAGGAACGACCCGGATGTTACGGAGTTTCTCTCCAACCTGAGAATCTCTCGACTGCAGATCGATGTATGGTTCAAAAGTTACGAGAATGGCTCTCATGGTCGGTTCTTCATTGTTGAAACCAAGGAGGGGTGTGCCATCGGCTACACAGGCGTGAGAGATATTGACTGGCACCATCGCACGGCCCAGATGGATATCATAATTGGTGAAAAGGCCCACTGGGGTAGGGGCTACGGTCAGAGCGCGGTCCTGGCTCTCCTTCGCTTTGCGTTTGAGCAACTCGAGTTGAACAACGTGTGTCTGGCTGTGCTGCCATTCAACGACAGAGCAATCAGGTGTTATGAAAAATGCGGGTTCAATCGCGCAGGCTTCTTTCCCGAGAAGTTCCTACGGCGCGGCGAGCTGTGGCAACCAATCCGTATGGAAGCCACACTCACCAGCGTGGCCCTAACCAGAAAGATGAAGCCTTCATGACAGCCTCCTCTCCCCCCATCTGGGGACGATCTACGGTCAGAGCAGAAAACACGGCTCTTCGCCAAGCCCTTTCCGCCATAGGAGCCACGTCCGGCCGACTTCTCGAACCTGGCTGTGGCGCCGGTAGATTTGTCCGTACTCTGAAGCAACTCAGGCCGGATATCGAGGCTCACGGCTGCGATATCTCTCGCGAGGCGATCCAACTGGCTGAAGCCAGCGAAGACGGGGTGACTTATGCCATTGGCAGCTTGTCTCACCTTCCCTATCATGACGGAAAGTTTGACATTGTGGTGGTGATGGACGTTCTCGAACACCTTCAAGACGCGGGGGCAGGAATTGCTGAACTGGGCCGCGTCATGAGACCTGGTGGTCTGCTGCATGCGCTTGTGCCATGCGAAGGCCAGCCGTGGACCTTGCACTGGGCGATGTGGAAGCTAAACATCGCAGCCGACTTGAAGGTTAGACACGGCCACCACGTCCAAAGATTCACCAGATCTGACGTCCGCCACTTGATATCTGACTCCGGTTTCGTGATTCACCACATCTCCTACAGCATGCACGCCCTGGGCCAGGCAAGAGATGTCCTCACCTACCTTCGTCAGGAAGCCTGGTTTCAACGCGCCAAACTTGACAACTTCGCTTTTACGCGGCTCCTACAGGTGTTATGGGGGCTAGCCTATGTCGAATCAAGACTCCTTGCCAGCGTCCCACTTTATTCCGTAGCCCAGCACATCACCGCCACGAGGGAATGACCTGCCAATGAAAGTCCTGATGCTTTCCAAGGCCTGCTATATCGCGGCCTATAGAAGAAAACTCGAAGAGCTTGCCAGATTGCCCGGGGTAGAACTTACCCTGATCGTCCCTCCTTACTGGAGAATGGGCAAGCGAAAGGATCCTTTTGAACCCGGCCACGACCAGGGATATCGAACGATCGTCAGAAATCCTGTGTTTAACGGCTATCATCACCTACACTATTACCGGTGTCTGCCGAAGATAATCGCCGATGTCCGTCCCGACATCTTCCACATTGACGAGGAACCGTACGATTTCGTCACCCTGAGCGCCTTGAGGACGGCCAAGAAAGCGAAACTGAAGTCTCTGTTCTTCACCTGGCAAAACATCGACCGCCGGTTGCCTGGTCCTTTTGGCTTCTTCGAGGATTACGCCCTTCGCCACTTCGATGGCGCCATAGCGGGAAATCAGTCGGCTGCCGAAATACTTCGCCGCAAGGGTTTCAAGAGACCATTGGCGGTTATCCCCCAGTTTGGCGTGGACCCTGACATCTTCTACCCCCGTGGAGAGCAGAGGGTCGCCCCGGCGCCCTTTGCTATCGGCTACGTAGGAAGACTGGTGGCCGAGAAAGGGATCTTCGTTCTGCTCGAAGCGGTATCGCTTCTCAGCGGTAGCTGGCATCTCGATCTCGTTGGGTCGGGACCTCTTGAGGGCGCCGCGAGACAAAAGATAGCAGATTTGGGACTGGCCGACCGCGTATCCTTCGTTTCCAAGATGCCATCAACAGACATGCCCGGTTTCTTGCCAAAGCTGGATACGCTCGTGCTACCCTCTTTGACTACAGCCAACTGGAAGGAGCAATTCGGCAGGGTCCTGATTGAAGCGATGGCCTGCGGTGTTCCGGTTGTTGGCAGTGACTCCGGCGAGATCCCCAACGTGATCGGCCAAAGCGGTATGATCTGCCGCGAAGGTAATCCTCTGGACATCAGGGATCAGTTGGCGGATCTTATGCGGGACCCGGCCAAACAGCAGTATTTCGCTCAATCAGGAAGACAGCGTGTTCTCGCCCATTTCACCCAAAGGAAAGTGGCCGAGAAGACATATTCACTTTACGAGCAGGTCATACACTTGCATAGCGTGGTATAATAGCGCGGCTTTTGGGGCTGGAGTGTGCGGTTTCCCGTCCTCCTCCAGCTATCGCGGATAAATATGAGATTGACCCACAGTCAAAAAAGAATAGCGATTAATCTGGCCACTCCAGTCATGGCGCTGGCCTTCGGTATCTACAAGATAGTCAGTCTGGACGCTTTCCGGCATCGCTCCGGACCTTTTTCAAGGAGAGGAGAACCGAAAGGGGAACTCAAGAGGATTCTGGTCGTGCGCCTCGACACCATTGGCGATGTCATACTCAGCGAGCCGGCGCTGCGAGCCATCAAGCAAACCTCCCCGTTGGCCCAAATGGATGTGTTGGTTGGCCCGTCAGGAAAGGCCGTGCTAGCCGGCAACCCTTGCATAGATCGTTTCATCGTCTATGCCGCCCCCTGGCACGCAAGTTGGCGAGGCCAGAAGATCAACTGGCAGAAGGAGACCGTCGCCTGGTTGCGGACGATGGGCCAGCTACGACGAAATCGCTACGATCTGGCGATAGAACTGCGGGGAGACCCCCGTGATATCGCCCTGATGGCACTGACCGGAGCAGCAGTAAAGGTTGGTAGCGGCTGGAGGGGAGGAAGCTTCATGCTGGACCTGGATGCCGACATCGAAGTGGAAGCCCATCGGGTCGATTTCGCTCTGAGCATCGCCGCCGCGGCCGGCGCTTCTTCAACGCCATCGACTCCTCGAATCTGCTTTGATGAAAACGAGAGGCAAGTTGCCAGGTCCTATTTACCAGAAGACGGTGGCGCTAGATACATCGCGATGCATCTCGGGGCCGGATTTCCGAGCAAGTGCCTGCCGGTCGAAAGATTCGCCGAGGTTGCCAAATCGCTGGTACAAGAATCTATCGAACAAAGAAGAGTCATCGTTGGGATTGGGGGAAAAGACGAGGGGGGACTACGCGACAGGTTCCAGTGTCTGTTTGGCGCCAGCCCTGTCGATCTTGTTGGCAAGCTTAGTCTGCTGGAAACGGCCGCCGTCTTGGAGCGATGCGCCCTGTTCATCGGCAACGATAGCGGACCCATGCATCTGGCCGCGGCGGTGGACACGCCGGTTGTAACCTTCTTCGGGCCTTCGGAGCCTAACAAGTACAGGCCATATATGGTAAACTATCGACTAATACAACGATCGCTGGCGTGTAGGCCCTGCGATCATGTTCATTGCAGCCAATCAAATAACATCTGCATGACCGAGATCGGAGCGGCCGATATAATAGCCGCTGCCGAGGAATTCCTGGCGCAAGACCAGATGGTGGGAGAGAGAATTGGATGATTGAGGAGATCACGACGGAACTGAGGGAAAGCGCCCGCCTCAAAGAATGGCTGGCTGACAATCTCAGCGGGACAATCGCCGCCGCCGCCGCCGCAATGATAGCTGCGTGCAAGGCTGGCGGGAAAATCGCCTTCTGTGGCAACGGTGGCAGTGCCGCCGATAGCCAGCACTTAGCCAGTGAGCTTGTTGGCCGGTACAAGATCGACCGTCCCGCCATTTCCGCCCTCGCCCTGACCACGGACAGCTCTCTCCTGACCGCCGTGGCCAACGACTACGGCTTCGAACAGATCTTCCGACGACAAGTTGAAGCCATCCTCGGCCCCCGAGATGTCCTTATCGCTTTAAGCACTAGCGGGAATAGTCCGAACGTCAATCTAGCCGTCGAGGCAGCGAAGAAGAAGGGCGCCCTCACTATTGGCTTCATCGGCCGGGATGGCGGCCAATTGGCGTCCCTGGTCGATATCTCCCTTGTCGTACCGCACAGTGATAGCTGTCACATTCAGGAATGCCACATCACCATCGGTCATATTATCTGTGGCCTGATCGAACGAGAATTGTCGTCACCACAGAACAGCCCATCGATGGCTTCGCAAGGAGAGAGATGACGAAGGAGCCGTATTCTCCCATCGACCTGTCGGGAGTAAGAACCCTGCCCCTTGCTTCGCGCAAGAACAAAGTTAAGACTTCAGAATTTGCCCGTGTAGGCGTGACGGGACTGTCCTTTTCTGGCTTTATCGACCGGTTGCCATCAATTCTAGTCGCCGCAGATTTCCGGGCCGCAGTGGGTGCCATTGTCAAAGCCCATCGGCAGGGAAGACCGGTAATTTGGGGCATGGGCGCCCATGTCATCAAATGCGGGTTGAGCCCCCTTGTTATCGAGCTAATGAAGCGGAACGTCATCACCGCCGTAGCAATGAACGGCGCCGGAAGCATCCATGACCTCGAAATCGCCCTAATTGGCGCCACTTCGGAAGACGTGGCAGGCGGACTGGACGAAGGGAGCTTCGGCATGGCCGAGGAAACAGGCAGAATGTGGAACGAAGGCATCGGCGGAGGAGAATCCGGTGTTGGGCTGGCATTGGGACGCTGGATTGAGTCCAACATGGCACCCTTCCGGGATCTTAGCATTCTCGCCGCTGGCGCCCGATACGGCGTGCCGGTAACAGTGCATGTCGCTATTGGAACCGACATCGTCCACATGCACCCTGCAGCAGACGGAGCGGCCATTGGTGCCGCTAGCCATCGCGATTTCCGGACCTTCGCCTCGGTTGTTGCCGACCTGGGCGATGGCGGCGTCTATCTCAACATTGGCTCCGCGGTCATCCTTCCTGAAGTCTTTCTGAAAGCTCTTACCCTGGCCCGAAATCTTGGGAACCCGGCTACCGGCTTGACCACCATCAACATGGACATGCAGCAGCAGTATCGCCCTACTAACAACGTCGTCAGGCGTCCTACACAGAACAGCGGCAAGGGATACGCCATTACCGGGCATCACGAGATAATGGTTCCCTTACTGGTGCAGGCGATTATCGAGAAACTAAGCCGTTGAGTAGGAATTGACCATGAGCATTGAGCAACGCCGCTGCATCTTTCTCGACCGCGACGGGACTATTATTGAGGACAAACACTACCTTGGCGATCCCGGGCAAGTCAGCTTACTACCGGGGTCTGCCGCGGCCATCAAGGCCGTTAATGAGTCTGGTTGGTTGGCTATTGTCATCAGCAATCAATCAGGAATCGGGCGAGGTTATTTCGATGCTAACACTCTGACCCGCGTCGAAGAGAAGATGGCCAGCATCTTGTCCGAAAATGGAGCGCGAATCGATGATTATCTTTATTGCCCCCACACTCCGGAGGACAATTGCGAATGTCGAAAACCGCATCCTGGGCTCCTTCTCGCTGCGAGCCGGGTCCACGGGGTGTCGCTAACCGCGTCATGGATCATTGGGGACAAAGCGTCCGATATTGAATCGGGACGCCGGGCCGGTTGCAGCACTTGTATGGTTCTAACAGGCGATGGCAGCCCGGAAGCGGCGAAGGACGTTCGGCCCGATCTAGTGGCGCCTGACTTGTATTCTGCCGTCTGCCACATTCTGGGCATCAAAGGAGAATCAGAGGAATGAGGGAGCACCTAAAGCGCATTCTTGCCCGGTCCCACGGGAAGACCGTGCTGGTCCTTGGGGACCTTATGCTTGATGAATATATTTGGGGCAAAGTCAACCGCATCTCCCCTGAAGCCCCCATACCCATAGTAGAGGTGCAAAGCGTATCCCTCGCCCCCGGTGGCGCTTGCAATGTGGCCGCGAACATCGCCAAGCTAGGTGGGAAAGTCGCCCTTGTTGGCGTAATCGGCAAAGACGATAGCGGCGAACGCCTGAAGGACGAATTGATATCGCGGGGCATTTCTACCGATTTCTTGATCGAGGACCCGTCCCGTCCAACCACGCTTAAGACGCGGATAATCGCCCATAGCCAGCAAATGGTCAGAACGGACAGAGAGAGCCGCAGTCCTGTCAACGATCTTGTCGCCGCGAGAATCTTGTCCGTAGTCAGCGATCTGTTGGCCGGGGTTGACTGCATAATAATATCTGATTACGGGAAGGGCGTGGTTGAACCAACCCTCGCCGAGCGCATCATCGCCCTGGTAAGGACGGCTGAACGGCCGATTACCATCGACCCGAAAGGGCAGGACTACTCGAAATACCGAAATGCCACAATCGTTACCCCCAATAAGGCGGAGGCCGCGCAAGCAGCGCGCGTTGACATAAAGGATGCCTCCTCTTTGATCGCCGCCGGCAATGCGCTACTCAAACAGCTTTCCTGTGAGGCTGTTCTCATAACTCGCGGTGAAGAGGGAATGTCCCTTTTCGAAGCCAATGGAAGACAGACCCATCTGCCAACTTTTGCGCGACAAGTTTACGACATTACCGGCGCCGGTGACACCGTCATCGGCACCCTGTCGCTCGCTCTAACTACTGGTGCTACGCTAGTGGAATGTGCTAATATTGCCAATCATGCCGCGGGCCTGGTAGTTGGCAAGATTGGCACCGCCTCGGTAACCGGGGAAGAGCTTGAGGCAGAGTTAGAAAAGGACGATAGGGTATGGCATCAGGACGAAACCTGATACTTCTTAGGGTCTCGGCCCTTTTCGCCGATGCCGTGTTTCTGGTGCTGGCCTTCATTCTGGCCTACTGGATGCGCTACGAACTGGAACTGGGCCGCGAGGTCCCCGAAGCCAGCTATATTAGACTCCAAGATTACTGGTTAATCATGTTCGGCCTTGTGGCAATACTGCTCATCGCCTATTTCGCTTCGGGACTCTATGCCGATCTTTCGGTGACCTCCGTCCTCGACCAGGGAGGGATCATTCTGGGCAGCACAAGTATGGGCGTTGTCGTCGCCCTGGCCGGCATATTCTTCTCTCACGGTCAAGCCTACAGCAGACTGTTGTTTGTGTTCTTCTGGGGTATCGCCATCGGCTTGCTACTGGTGCAGCGGTTCATCAAGAAGATGGTTCTGATTAACCTCCGCAAGAAGGGAATAGGCACACAGCGCGTGCTGGTGGTAGGCGCTGGACCTTTGGGCAGGATGGTCATGCATATTGTCTCCACCGAACAGTCATTGCCTTATCAACTCGTCGGTTTTGTGGAGGATGACTGCGAGGATTTTATCGGCCGATTCAAGTGTCTGGGCCGATTGAGTGAAATGCGCTCTCTGACTCTCACGTACCAGATCGATGAAGTATTTATTGCTCTCCCCAACACGTCTCACCGCACCGTGCTACAGATCATGCGACAGTGCGAAAGAATGGGTGTTAGCTTCAAGATCGTACCCGACCTCTACGAGATGAGTCTGAGTCGCGTCAGCATCAACGACGTACGCGGCATTCCCCTAATCGGCGTCAAAGAAGTTTCCATTTCGGGCGGCAATCTGGTCGTCAAGCGGGTAGTCGATATCATTGTAGCAGCCGCCGTCCTTGCCGTGCTGTCACCACTGTGGCTGTTCATCGCGATTCTGATCAGATTGGATTCTTCCGGTCCCGTCCTCTTTGCCCAGCCAAGGCTGGGAAAGGGTGGCGTGATTTTCAATTGCCTCAAGTTTCGGTCGATGAAGGTTAACGCCGAAGCCGAAAAGGAAGTGTTGCAGGAGCAAAACGAGGCCTCAGGGCCGATTTTCAAGATGAAAGATGATCCTCGTGTAACAAGGGTGGGAAAGCTAATGCGGCGACTGAGCATTGATGAGATTCCCCAGTTCATCAACGTTCTCAAAGGGGAAATGAGCCTCGTCGGACCCCGACCACCAATCCCTGCCGAAGTGGAACAATACGAGGACTGGCACAAAGAACGCCTGGAGATTGCCCCAGGAATAACCGGGCTCTGGCAGGTAAGCGGGCGCAGTGACCTACCGTTCGACGAAATGGTTATGCTTGACATTTACTACATAGAGAACTGGACTTTGGGACTCGATTTCAACATCTTGTTTAGAACCATTCCCGCCGTTCTCACCGGACGTGGAGCCTACTGATCGGCCGCCGTCCCCGCCTCATCACTGATAACTTCCGGAATGGCGCCACAGTCGCCGGTCGACACCCGAGGTGCTGATTTGATTGCCAGAAGATTTCATGACCGGCCATAGGACGGGGCAGAAGCCCCAGGGCGTGTTCTACGGCTGGTGGATACTGGCCGCCGGGACCATCGTCTGGGCGCTACAATCGGCCACTTACTACGTTGGCATAAGCGCCTTCTTCACGGCCCTAATCAACGAGTTTGGTTGGTCCCGCACTTCACTGTCTCTGGTCATCTCCATGGCGAGACTACAGGGTGGAATTGCGGCGCCTGCCGTTGGCTTTCTGATCGATCGGGTCGGTCCACGACGTCTCATGATCGTTGGCTTCACGCTGGCCGGGACCGGCTACATCCTTCTTTCGCAGGCAACCAGCATCGAAATGTTCAGCCTCATTTTTGTCCTTGTCTTGTCCGTGGGCGTTTCGCTGGGCTTTAGTGCCAGTCCAAGCGCCGCAGTCGCCAACTGGTTCATCAGACGCAGAAGTCTAGCCTTCGGCTTGATGGCCTCGGGCATCGGCATCGGTGGACTGATCGTGCCAATCATTGCCTGGTCGATCACTACGCACGGCTGGCGGACCACGGCAATAGGCTATGGCATTCTCCTCCTCGTCAGTGGAATTCCCCTGAGTATGGTAATGAGACACAAGCCCGAGCCCTACGGCTATTTACCAGACGGGGACTATCCCTCGGCTAGTGAAAATCCTCAAAACGCGGGTCGGCAGAGATCGAAGACCGGGAAGTCAGCGCCGTCGGGGAGCGAAGTCAAGGCGGAAACGAGGGCTATACCCGCCGTCGAACCAAGCTTCACCCCCAAACAGGCCCTCGCTACCAGAGCCTTTTGGACCTATTCGATCATGGCTGCCGTCCGATTATCGGTAACATCGGGAGTCGGCGTTCACGGGATCCCGGCGATGGAGCATATGGGATTCTCCCGGGAGATAGCCGCACTAATCATTACGGTCATGACCATAATCAGCATTCCGGGACGAATCTCCTTCGGATGGCTTGCAGACCGCTACGAAAAGCGTTACGTTATCGGAATCTGCCTTGTCATGCTGACCATTGGCGTCACGGCCCTGGCCTACGCTACCGATCTCACCCTGGTCATAGTCTTTCTCGTGTTCTTCTCACCGGCCCATGGCGGCCTGGTGACTCTAGATCAAGCCGTGATAAGCGATTACTTCGGACGAAAGTCATTCGCCAGTATCTCCGGCCTGTTTCAGGGTATAACAATGTGGGGAACCATGGCCGGGCCGGTGGTGGCAGGTTACGTCTTCGATGTGAACAACAGCTACCAATTCGCCTTTCAGATTTTCGCGGCCCTTGGCCTTCTCGCCACCGCCCTGTCATTTCTTTTGCGGCGGCCCCAACCGGTGATTGCGCCCGATATCGCCACCGGCTAGGTCGCCTTGACGCGGGGGCCGGGGGATAACAAATCGGGATCTGACCCCTTCCAGTACTGCCACATCAGAAAGTAGAGCACCGGCTTCAGACCGATCAGACCGCCGGCCAGATAAAGCTCCAGGTCAGATAGATGAGGGAACAACCTCTGAAGGGCATGCATCGCCCGAAAATAAATGGCGTGACGTTTGACGACCGCCCTGTACTTCCTCTGAGCCTCCGCCAGAGTTAGATCGCCTTCGATGGCCTTCTGCACGATCTGCCCGCATATCTGCCCGAAGTAAAGCGAAGACCTGATCCCTTCTCCCGACAGGCCAAAACACTGGCCGGCAGCATCGCCCACGACGAAGATGTCTCCCACCGTCGGCTCTAATAGGGACCAGGGAAAGTAACCACCGTATATCTCTTCCCCCAGGGACAGTCCGAGGCCGCTGAGAAAGTTCTCCAACCCTTTATTCAGATTAGTCCGGCCGGAGTAGCTTGAAATGCCAATCCGCGAGAACTCCCCGGCGGGGAAAATCCAGGTCACCGCATCGTTCTTCAGCACCTTCCGGTCAGTCCAGAACTGCAGGCCCTCTGCCCGATACGGGACTTCGGTCTCCAGGCCAAAGCTCATCTGACGTTTGGCGGCATAGTCTGCCTTCACCGAGGATGCCAGCGTCGCCCTCCACCCGGTGGCGTCAACAATCCGGTCAGACTCGAAGAAGCCTTTGTCAGTCAAAATCCCATGGTCCTGAACGCTCTTGACGCGCGCTATCACCACCTCGGCGTCCACCCTGTCGAGCAGTATCTGGCAGAGTTGCCGGTAATCGAAGGTGCGAAAAGGGTACTTAAGGTCAAAGCGAA
>JAUSEJ010000626.1 GCA_030650265.1 Dehalococcoidia bacterium
TGGCCCCAAGTCGGTAGAACAAAGGAAAATCGTCGCCAATAATCTTTCTCACCTTGGAAACCACTTCGCAGGGGAAGGACACCCTGGCATTGATGTCGCCGCCGTATCTATCGCGCCTCAGATTGGTGAGAGGCGAGAGAAAATGGCTAAGCAGATGGCCGTGGGCTCCGTGGATTTCCACTAAATCAAAGCCCGCTTCGACCGCCCGAGCGGCGGCCTCGGCGAAAGAATCGGCAATACCCTCTATCTCGTCTTCCCGGAGAACACGAGACGGTTCGGGCATTGCCCTAATGTTGATGTCCCATTCTTTTAGAATCGGGACGCCTGATGGCGACACAGGATCGAGTCCGCGTTCCTCAACCCTTGGTCCGGCGTGATACAATTGGATGCCGGGCGATGATCCAGCCTCTCGAATGGCACTGGAAAGCCGGCGCATGCCGAGAATATGGTCGTCGTGTGAGATACCAAGCTGATGACAGTCGGATTTTCCGCCGGGGGTAACGAAGACGACCTCGACTATGACCAACCCGAGGTAGCCGGCGGCCCTCTTGGTGTAATGGCTGATGTGTCTGTCGCTGACCTCTCCCTCAGGGTTGGCCAGTCTGGTACCCATGGGAGCCATAACTATTCGGTTTAAATTGTGGTTTCTTACCGTAAACGGATCAAACAATCCAGGCATGGTCCAACACCTATCTTGATTGGCACGACAGCAGAATGGATCGCTCCTTCTCTCCAAGGCGGTGGCAATGCCTACAAAGAAACCCACATTCGGCTACGATCAACTTCCACTCTGCCCCGTCGTACGCCATCCATTTGGCAAGGATTATCGTCACAAAACGGTATGTGAGCATTTCTTCTCTGACTTTCGAGGATGTTATCGAAAATACGCTCCTGGTCTGAGAAGAGACCGTCCTCGGACATGATTCACGGCATCCTAGCTACTGCGTTCCGCCACCTTGAGCCCCAGTTGTTCTGCTGCCCTACGAGCCCAAAAGGGCTCTGCCAGAAGACCCCTGCCGATTGCCACCAGGTCGACTCGTCCTTCGCGGATTACCCGATCAGCGTATTCCGGGTCGCGGATATTCCCCACGCCGACTACAGGCACCTTCGCGGCCCTCTTGACACCCTCGGCGAGAGGGACGTAGTATCCTTGCTCCGTGAACCTAATGGGACGCGAGCCACACAGTCCTCCGGATACGTCGATGACATCCACCCCAGCCTCGACGAGGGCCTTAGCGGCCTGGCGGCCCTCGTCGGCTGTCAGGCCGCCCGACAGGAAGTCGTTGGCCCCGAGTCGGTAGAACAAAGGAAAGTCGTTGCCGAT
>JAUSEJ010000629.1 GCA_030650265.1 Dehalococcoidia bacterium
GTTGGACTTGCGGGCTTTCAATCGGCAGTATATGTCTGAACAGTGCTATTGTCAAGTGGGTTTGCCTATGTATTTCGGGCGCTTCATGTTAGTCATGGCTATTGCCAGCAACTGGCACAATGCCTATAATAGCAAACGACAGACGACCGAGAATTGCGAAAGGAGACAGGTTACAGTGTCAGTCGTAATCTACGAGAAGAAGGACAGGATTGCCTTCATCACTATCAATCGACCGGATGCTATGAATTCGCTAAACATGGAGGTCCGCTTGGGGCTGTCGGAAGCCCTGCAGGACTTCAAGGCCGATCCCGAAGTCTGGACAGCCATAATCACCGGAGCGGGGGGCAAGGCCTTCTCGGCCGGCGCGGACCTCAAGGAAATGGGCCTGCGCGTCGCCCAAACCAAGAGCGGAGAACTAGACCCGAAGCTGAACCCAAGCCGGATGGTCGCCATTAACCGGGGCTTCGAGGTATTCAAGCCAGTTATCGCCGCCATCAGTGGTTACTGCATCGGTGGCGGACTTGAGATAGCCATGGCCTGCGACATTCGCATCGCCTCCCCGGACTCCAAGCTGGGTCTCGCCGAGGTAACGAGGGCCATTATCCCCGGCGGTGGCGGCACTCAGCGGCTGCCGCGGCTTATCCCCTTTGGCATCGCCATGAAGATGTTGTTCACCGGTGAACTGATCGATGCCGAGACCGCCCTTCGCTACGGCCTGATAAACGACGTTGTGCCCAAAGACAAGGTGATGGACGCGGCTATCGCCCTCGCCGACAAGATCAACTCGAACGGACCCATGGCGGTCAGGTACATTAAGGAATCAGCCTACCACGGCATAGAAATGACGTTGGAGCTTGGCCTCGCTCAGGAGGTACTGTTCAGCACCCTTGTACGGCACACTGAGGATGCCACCGAGGGACCCAAGGCCTTCGCCGAGAAACGGAAACCTGTCTATAAGGGAAGATAGAAACCAACCTCACCGTATGTGCGGCGCGGAATTCCTGCCGATATGGCCTTCATTTTCCAACCGGGCGTACTCCTCGTCGGATACGCCCAGTAGTTTCTTGTAAACATACTCGTTGTGCTCTCCCAAAAGCACGGCCGAGCTACGAATGCTGTTGGGAGTGTTCTTCGCCTGCCAGAGAAAGGTCGGCGTCCAGTAGGCGCCGCAATCCTCCTGGTAAAGCCCGGCGAATTGCCCCCGCTCGAGTAGATGCGGATCGTCCCAGGCGTCCTTGTTG
>JAUSEJ010000633.1 GCA_030650265.1 Dehalococcoidia bacterium
GCAACGACGATCCTGAAAAACCTGCCGGCCTGATCTCTGGATGGGAAGTAAGTTTCCGCCGGCATCCCCACTGGCGGCGCCGACGATCGTGGGCGCCGTAGCCGAGGCGTAGGTCAAATAGACCATCCCGGCAACCACCAGCAGGCCTACCGATACTACGATAGGCCTGTTGACAGCGTGACGCCAGCGGCTGCGGTCGAGAAACGGCAGCAGCACCAAAACGCCGATACCGATAAGGGGAATGCCCAGGGCTGCCACCCATTCGAGCGAGCCAGGAAAGTACTTAAGAGCCTCGAAGAGGAACAAGAAGTACCATTCCGGCCTTGGAGCATAAGCGGTGTTGGTTGGGTCGGCCTGGGCCTCCAAGGGCGCTCCCCGGAATATTGCCAAAGCAACAATGACCAGGAAGACCAATAGCGCCGCAACGGTGTCCTTGAAGATGATATCGGGAAAGAAGGACTTACCGTGAAGCTTCGAGTCCGCGTATTCCTTCTCGTATTCCTCTTTTCTCGTAACCGGCTTGGTCTCTCGCTTTCGAAACGGATCGTATGATTGCATGGTAAGCTCTCCCTCTTACTTCTTCTTTGAAGGGCCGGAAATGCCCTGCTTGACTACCATGAACAGGTGAGCGCCGACGAGGGGTATGGCGATGGCAGGCAGAAACAGAACGTGGAAGGCATAGAAGCGCGTGAGGGTGACCGCCCCCAGATCTTCCCCTCCTCGCAGTACTTTCAAGACAAAGTTGCCTATGAGGGGTGCCGTCTCGGCCATGTTGGTTCCCACCACGGTGGCCCAATAGGCCTTTTCGTCCCACGGCAAAAGGTAGCCGGTAAAGCCAAAGCCAAGAACCATGGTTAGAAGCACGACGCCGATCATCCAGGTGGTTTCCCGGGGATACTTGTAGGCGCCCATAATGAATACGCGTAGCAAATGGGCGATAACGAGGACGACCATACCGCTGGCGCTCCAGTGATGAATTCCCCTGACGAGAGTGCCAAACATTACGCTGCTCTCGATATAGCGGATACTATCCCAGGCGTGATCGGGCGATGCAGAGTAGTAGATAGCGAGGAACATTCCCGTGACTATCTGCAAGATAAAGAGAAAGAGGGTGGCGCTGCCGAAGGTCCACCACCAGTTGATACCCTTAGGCATCTTTCTGAAGAGAAGATGTTCGAAGAAGGGCTTTATATCCAGCCGCTCATCCAGCCAGTTCAACACCTTAAGCATTGATCACGTCCTCTCGTACAAACAGTTTTCCGCCTTCGATCTTGTTGGCAAAACGGCGAAGACTCCGCGGCGGTGGACCTGAAACCACGTTTCCCTCGAGGTCAAATATGCCGGTGTGGCAGGGGCAGATAAATTGATTCGACTCCGGATGCCAGGCGTATGGACACCCCAGGTGGGTGCAGCGAGGGTCATAGACGATAAATGTGGAATCGCTCTTCTTGATGACCCAGCATGACTTGCTAGAGGGCTCCTCGATCCAACCATCCGCCTTGTAAACCATGTAGTCAACCTTTTTCGGTTGGCTTGAAGTAAACCCTGCGGTGCTGCCCACCTCGATCCAGCTTACTTCCGCCGACTTAAGGGCAGGCGAAATAAAATGCCCTATTGCCGGCAGGCTAATGACGCCGCCAATAAAGCCTCCGATCGCGAATATAGATCGCGAAAGGAACCGGCGCCTGCTCATGGCTCCCGGGTCAGATTCCTCACTGGACGTTCCAGTTCCCGTTGCGTACGGTCTCGGGTTTGTGTCGGCCATAATCTCCCTCCTTCCTTGCTATGAGGGCCAGCCATCGAGTTTTGTTCCCCGGCCCTCGCCATGGTGAGCCCGTCTCTGACGTTCGCCATAAGTTTAATCTTTCAACATTAAGATCAACATTAAGAAACCGGTACTGATTCTCGAAGATCTTTATGTTGCTTTGGCCTGCGGTCCGGCAGCCTAAGGATCGATTTCAAAGCATCCTTCAAGGAGGCCCTCCGCACTGCAAAATCACTCTCCATACAGGCAGTAGGTGCTACCGCCTGCGTGCTAGTGCCGACGGTGGTCGGTAATCTTCACCAACGTGCCGCCAGCAACATTAAGACTATGATCTAGTCTAACACCATGTCGCATCCTCAGCAAACGGGCAGGTGACAATTATCAGCATCAAAGCCAGGCGTGTGAAATCATAACTGACTATTGCCGAAGTGGTATCGCGAAGTTATTGTCTGCTATTACCATCGCGAGTCCTATTTGTTGTAATAACAGTTAGATTTAGTTGTACTAGATGGGTGCCCGGTGGCATGTTTGATACGCCTTTCGGTAACGCTTGTTATGATTCAATTCGCCAGGTTGACAGAATTCGCCTCTCCTAATAAAATATCTTTGTAGACAGGGGAATAGTATTTCCTTTAGGTCCTTCAGGGCCAGGTGAGGCTTCGGCCAATTCCTGATCGGCGGTATACACAGCCCGCGAGCTGTCCTTCAAAGAGGGATGGCATGATCTGGTGAGATTCCAGAGCCGACGGTACAGTCCGGA
>JAUSEJ010000636.1 GCA_030650265.1 Dehalococcoidia bacterium
AGTCACAAACCGGGCGCTCTCCGGGCCACTGAACATTCACTGCGACCATTCTGATTCTATGGGCGCCAGGGACTCGGGCTGGATCCAACTATACGGCGAAGACGTGCAGGAAGCTTACGATAATGCCTTTCAGGCCATGCGAATCGCCGAGCATCCCGATGTTATGCTGCCCGTTATGCACTGCCAGGACGGCTTCATAATCAGTCATGGCGTTGAGAGAATGGAACTCCTCCCGGACAGCGTGGTCAAAGATTTCATTGGAATCTATACGCCCCGCTATTCTCTTCTCGATACCAAGAACCCGACCACATTCGGACCTGTAGACCTGCAGGACCACTACTTCGAGCACAAGCGACAGCAGGTCGACGGCATGGAGAAGGCGCTCGCGGTCATCGAGAAGATAGGAAAGGAATTCGGCGATCTTACCGGGCGATACTACGGTCACCTGACGCCATACCGGCTGGATGACGCCGAGGTTGCCATCGTGGTCATGGGATCGACGGCCGGAACCACCAAGGTCGCCGTCGACATGCTGCGCGATAAGGGCATCAAGGCCGGTCTTCTCAAGCTAAGAACCTTCCGACCATTCCCTGCTGAAGCGGTCGCCAAGGCGCTGGCCGGGACACAAGTTGTAGCGGTCCTCGATCGAGATATCGCCTTTGGCGCCCAGGGCAACCCGATCTTTGAGGATGTTTGTACCGCCCTCTACGAGAGTGAGGCCAGGCCTACGCTAGTTAATTATGTCTACGGACTGGGTGGAAGAGATACCAACGCATCGCAAATCATGTCAGTCTACACTGACCTCTTGAAGATAGCCGAGACCGGAACGAGAGGACCGATGGTTAGATATTTGGGGCTGCGAGACTGAGGAGGCTGAATAAGGAGAAAGACTATGGCTATAAACCTTCGTGAAATGTGCAATGTCGAGGATCAGCTTGCACCCGGACATCGACTCTGCCCGGGCTGTGCCGAGCCTGTGGTGGTCAGGCAGATTCTACACGCCATCACTGATCCGGTAGTAGTAGCGAACGCCACCGGTTGCCTCGAAGTATCTACGAGCATATTCCCCTTTACGTCGTGGCGCGTGCCGTGGATTCGCAGCGCCTTTGAAAACGCCAGTACGACGGCGGCCGGCGCCGAATCCATGTATCGATCCCTCGTGCGTCAGGGCAAGATCGAGGAAAACGGCACGAAGTTCATCGCTTTCGGCGGCGACGGAGCGACCTACGATATAGGCTTCCAGTTCCTCAGCGGCGTTTGGGAGCGCGGCCACAGAATGCTTTACGTCTGCCTGAACAACGAAGCCTATATGAACACGGGCATCC
>JAUSEJ010000643.1 GCA_030650265.1 Dehalococcoidia bacterium
GCTCTGGCTGACGCGGCCGACCCTCCCTTTTCCCGCTTCCCGTTTTGCCCTTTTCCCCTTCCCACGTCTTCCGCTAACTATGGTAAAATCAAAGGAGAGTGATTTCGTTCGATCGGGAAGAGGCGACCATTTTTGACTAGAGGCCCGGCTCTGGCAGGGGTTACTAGACCTACGGCGGTTGTCATGGAGCATCGTCGAGAAGTGGCTGCCGTGGCGATTATGCTCGTGATAATCACGGTGCTGCATTATGCTGTGCCCGTTTCCTATTTCACCTTTCACAACGTCTTTCGTACCCTCTACTTTGTGCCAATCATTTACGCCGCTTTCCGTCTCGGCATTTACGGTGGGACCATTGCGGCCCTGTCGGCGACTATCCTGTACGTCCCTCACGTTCTTCTCTACTTTGGCGCGCTGCCGGTCGAATCTACCAACGACCTCCAGGAAGTTGCTCTGTTCAACATTGTCGGTGTGCTAACCGGCTGGCTGGTAGAGGCGGAACGGCGGCAGGCGAATCGGGTCGGGGCCGTGGCCGACGAGCTCGAACTGTCCTACGGCAAGCTTCAGCAGCATGTCGATGCCGTCGAAGCCATGCGCTCCTTCATCGGCAATATACTTGACAGTCTTGGCTGCGGGGTGATAACTCTCGATCTACATAACCGCGTGACCACCTGTAACCCTGCTGCGAGGGCGATATTGGGACTGGACCCGGTGGGCAAGTCGTTCATCGAGGTTGCCAAACACAGGATTCCGGGCAGTATCGAGCTTGCAGTCGGGTCCAGCTCAACCCGATCTGTAATGACCGAAATTGACAATTCTGATCACACGCCGGTGGCCATCAGTTTCTCTCCCCTCAGGACCAGGGAGCAAGCAGTGATCGGCAGCGTCGTCATCATCGAAGATTTCACTGAGGTAAAGAGCCTCGAGAGACAGGTGCGACAGACAGAGAAGCTGTCTTCTTTGGGTAATCTTGCCGGTTCTCTTGCGCACGAAATCCGCAATCCGGTTGGCATCATCAGGGCAGCGGCTCAGATGTTGGATAGCGATCTGGTTGACGACAACCTGAGAGAGTGTACCTCGGTGATCCGGCAGGAATCCGATCGTATCGAGCGGCTCGTGCAGGAACTGCTACAGTATGCAAGACCGAGACCGCCAATGCGGCAAAACGTGGACAGCGTTGGACTTGTGAAGAACGTGGCCTCGGTGGTTCATGCCTATGCGGCTCAGCAAGAGGTCGAGGTGCGGGTCGAGACTCCTGCGGCTGTGTCTCCTCTATGGGGAGATGAAGAGCAACTCCACCAATGTCTCTTCAACCTGGTTCTCAACGCTATTCAAGCGATGCCTTCCGGAGGACGCGTCACTCTGACCCTACGTGAAGTTGTTTGCGCGCCGTCGGTCGGGGAGAAGTTGCAGCCCGGGCGGTCGAGCAAGATGGAGATTGCCGTGATGGATGAAGGCCCGGGCATAACCAGGGACGAGCAGGACCGTATCTTCGAGCCTTTCTTCTCCACCAAGGCCAATGGGACCGGGCTGGGCCTGGCTATCGTGCAGCGGGTGGTGGAGCAGCATGGAGGCAGCGTTCGACTCGAGTCGAAACCTGGTAGAGGCAGTGTGTTCACAGTGTCACTGCCGGTTTGTGATAACTTAGAAACGGGACGTCCGGCTAAAGCCTCTACTCCGAGTGACCCCGTTCATGACTAGAGGCTTCAGCCGGTCATCGATTGGTAGGAGACAAAATGGGCAAGACGGTTCTGGTTATTGACGACGATCAAAACATGCGATGGGTGCTCCAGCGGGCTCTGGCTCTCGGCGGGCTCGAGGTTGTTTCCGCTCCATCGGGCGAGGCAGGTCTCGTAACTCTGGCCATGCAGACGGTGGATGTGGTTCTGCTCGACCTGAAGCTAGGCGGTATGGACGGGCTGGCAACCCTCAAGCGCATCCGACAAATGAGGCCTGAAGTCCCCGTCATTCTTCTGACCGCTTATGCTAGTGTGCCAACGGCAGTTGAGGCGATGAGGCTTGGCGCCACCGACTATTTGCGGAAGCCCTTTGACGTCGAGGAGGTCCGTTTTGCCCTCGCTAAAGCCATGGAGCGGGGGGAGATGGCCCAGGAACTGGCGAGACTGTCGACAGAAGTCAAAGATCGCTACAGCTTTCAGCAGGTGTCGGGCAGCCAGCGAATGGCGGAGATTCTCCCTCATCTGGAGGCCGCTTCTCGCAGCAGGTTCAACGTTCTCCTTGTCGGTGAGCGGGGAACCGGCAAAAGCACCCTGGCGAGAAGCATTCACTACAACTCCTCGCTGTCTTCGCTTGCTCCGGTAGAGATAGCCTGTGGTGTTTTGTCGGAAGGGGCTCTGCGAAAGGAATTGGCGAAGGCAGCTAGCTCGGCGGCCGGCGGATGCATCGTGGTCGACGACGTGGACCGCCTCAGCCCGGCACTGCAGGCAGAACTGGCGGATTTGCTCTCAGATCACCATATTCGGGCTCTGGCGACGGCAACCGACCCGACGAAGATTGGTCAGTCTCTCAGGGAGGTGTTAGGGGAGATTGAGATTGACCTTCCGCCGCTAAGGGAGAGACGCGATGATGTAGCCCTGCTGGCAAAGCGCTTTCTTGGCGAGCGCGAGCTTTCGGCTGCCGCCCTTCAAGCCATCAGTCGCTACGACTGGCCAGGCAATGTAGCCGAATTGAAGAGCGTGTTGGAGCGGGCTACCTGTCTGACGGATGGTCAGGTCGAGGTGCACCATTTGCCCGAGGCTGTGGGTGAGACCCTGTCCTCCTCTCCGTCACCCTTCCGACTGCCCAGAGAGGGCGTGAGCCTTGAAAACGTCGAGCGGGGTCTCATAGTGCAGGCTTTGGAACAGTCTCATGGTAACAAGACCAAGGCGGCGGAGCTTCTCGGCCTGAGCCGGCATACGCTTCTATATCGATTGGAGAAGTATGGACTGGGCGGGTAGATCGGGGGACAGGGGACGGGGGACAGGGGTCGAGGGACGGGAGGCGAAGGACGGGGAACGGAGGGCAGGAGTGATGAGGAGGAATATGGGTGCCGTATGTAACCATCTTGGTGGATAAATGCGACCCGGGACTGTGTGAGGGCGGGCGCTGTGCAGCGCGAAAGGCTTGCCCGACCAAGGCGATCTACCAGGATGAACCAGGCGAGGTTCCATTCGTCAACTCTGGCCGCTGCAATCGCTGTGTCAAATGCATTGGTTACTGCCCGGCGCGAGCCATCGTCCCAATCGGCTAATAACCTTCATGGTGATGGCCGTAGAAGTCCGCGTAGAGAAAATAAGAGGTGTGCAGGCTGGAGGAGGAGTGAGTCCCCCTCCAGCCGTGTTTGTGCAAGCGCTCGCTGTTAGCTGCCCTGGAAGACGGGTTTTCGCTTCTCCTTGAAGGCCTTGACCCCTTCCAGATGGTCTGCCGTCTGCATCGCCATGGCTTGCATGGTGGCTTCGTAAT
>JAUSEJ010000644.1 GCA_030650265.1 Dehalococcoidia bacterium
GTCACCTTCAGCGCAACTTCGTTCGAGAACACCTTGGCGGCCGTGACGTCCATGAGTTTGGGATATTTCCCGCCCACTGCCGTGCAGGCGGCGCGGTAGCAGAGTCCGCGGGCTGCTTCCAAACTGATCCACATTTCGGCGAGGTCGTGATAAACCGACTGAAACTCGCTAATGAACTTACCAAAGGCTTTTCTCGTTTGAGTATACTTCACGGCCTCGTCAAAGGCGGCCTCAGCTTTGGCAAGGGCGCCGACCGCATTGTGCAGCCTTTCCATATTGAACGGCTCCATCATGCGGGCGAAGCTGCCCTCTTTGAACATGAGGTTCTCCTTGGGAATCCTCGCGTTTTCAAAGAACAGTTCGCCGTGGCGCTGGCCGCGTGAACCCACGAACTTGGGGCCTTCGAGGATGGTAACGCCCGGGCTTCCCTTTTCGATCATGATCGACCCGATGCCGCGCGATCCGGGCACGTTGTTGAATCTAACAAAAGTTGCGTACAGTTCGTTGTCGATCGCGCCGGTAATGAATCGTTTGCTGCCGTTCACGACGAAGTGGTCGCCTTTGTCCTCAGCGGAGGTCTCGAGATCGTTGACATTAGAGCCGTACTTCGGCTCGGTCATCGTTATGGCGCATCTCTTCCTACCGGTGACCATGTCGGCCAGAAACTTCTGTTTGAGCGCCTCGTTATCCGACCGCACGCAAATGCTGGGACCGGGACCGCTGGTGCCAAACATGGCCTCGCTTGGGGTAGCCCACTGGCAGGTTCGGACGGACTCCTCATGGGCGATGACGTAGTCTACGGCAGTCAGGTCCTGGCCTCCATATTCCTTTGGCATCGTCAATCCGAGGAGGCCAGCTTTCCTCGCCGCGTCTACTACCTCGTTCATGGGACACCTGTCTATCTCGTCCCATTCCGCAACAAAGGGCTTGAGGCCCATGGCAAAGTCGTGAGCCCTCTGTTTTAGGTTTTCCTGTTCAGCAGTTAGAGTGTAGTCGATTTGCATATTGCAAGACCCCCTTCCAAATGAGCGATTCTTGGCTGGATGCCGCATCCGTTTCGTTCGAGCCAATTTGGCCCATCTTACTCACTCTGTTCTTGCCAGTCAAGTCGAAAAATTGGCCACCGTTTGCCTGTCCTTCACAATGCGGAGTGGCCTATGTCGTCGAAATTCTCCGCCTGGCTTTCCTACAATTGTCTACGTAGCCAACCCTGAGGAATGTACCTATACCGTTTCGGCTACGGAAGCGAGAAACCTGGCTATCCAGTTCTCTTCTTTTGGAATTACAGGCGCCATCCAAGATCCGACGTCTCCTGCCAATTCCAACATTCCAAGCTCACCTGCGTAGGGCATTTCGACGCAGCACAGGCCACAGTACAGGAGTCTATTCAGCGTCTCGTAAAGGTCGTATTCCATCATCGCTGTGTGATGGGCCATAGCCACGTCAAGATAGTATTCGGTCGGCGGCAACTTGTCTCGATTGGACGCATCTCCTGCATATACAGAGCCGGGTGGCAAACGCAGATTTGTAAACACCGGCATGACGCTGTTCTTGATTAGCCATGTATTCCCCTCGATGTGGCAATCGCGAGCTTCCTGCCAAGTCTGATGCCCGTTGGAGGGAATTAGGGTGAGGCCGGCTATGATCTTGCCTCCGACATTGCCAGCGCCGAATACATCTACCGCATCCTGAAAGGACTCCAGCCACTTCTCACGGGGAGCGTGTTTTGCCTTCCCGGGAAGTACCTCGGCAAACAACTCAGGGTCCCATACTTCCATCTGGATGCTCAGGCAGTCCAGTCCCGCGTCTTTCAGCCTCTGCATATCCTTCCTATCCATGGCTTGAGTCCGGATGATCAGAGTGGGTTTACTCGCGGCCGCACTGGCCAACCTCTCCACAAAGTCGAAATAGATCCTTCCCTCGTTCTCGCTCTTCATAAAACCGCCCATCTCAAGCTCGCCTTCAAGAAACCTGATCTCCGAGCAAAGGATGCCGTAGGCCTCGACCGTATCCTCTAGATTGATCGTCACTGGTCGATTGAGTCCAATAGAGCCAGAGT
>JAUSEJ010000646.1 GCA_030650265.1 Dehalococcoidia bacterium
GCAATGTGGCCTGTAACTTCGTGGGGGGCGTCACCATGATCCCGGCGAACGGGCACCGATCGTGGCAAGAATCCCGGGATTGCCATATCGAAGGGCTTCGCTGGATGATCAAGAACGGCGTTTTCCCCAGCTTTCACAGCCTGCGATTGGGTCTGGGCTCAATCTACGGCGATGCCCAGTCAAACCGGGCGAAAATTGCACCGACGGAGTACTATCTGGATGCAGGTTTGGCTCACCATGAGGCCATGACGAGATTCGGCCGTTATCCGACGTTGAACAAACTGATGCTTTGTCCAATGGATTGCCTTGCCTCCTTCTATGCCGGGGAACTTGGCATGATCGCCCTCGCCGGAGATATCGGGAAGTGGCTGTCTGAGGCTATTCCAGACGAATCAAACTGGCTAGCTCAGTTCATTTCGTCCGTAAACCCGCCAGAGGCAACCCAGTAGTCACCGTTTCAACGTTTCTTTGCGTGATGACTGCGCCGTGTCGCACCGTATCACATTGAGCCATCCACAGTCTCTCCTCTGATGGCTTGGCTGGCTGTGAGTCGTCCTGGAAGTCAGAGGCCGATTTCTCTCTTGACTTTCTGCGACTGCTTTGCTATAGTCAATTGAACAACAACCAGTTATTGCTTCCTTGCAGACAGGAGGGGATAGCACAGGAGGAGCCGATGGAAGAGACACACCAGAGGTTGCGCCGCGCTTATGGTTATGACGAAATAGCGCTGGTGCCCGGCTTGGTTACAGTCAACCCGGACCAGGTCGACATTAGCTTTGCGATTGGCGACCTGGTCTTTAGTATACCCGTCCTCGCCTCCGCCATGGACGCCGTGGTCAACCCGGCCTTCGCCGTGGCCATGGGCAAAATGGGTGGGCTGGCTGTCCTCAATCTCGAGGGCATTCAGACAAGATATGAGGATCCGGCAGAGACGCTGGCTGCCATAGCCACAGCATCAGCCGATCAAGCAACAGCCCTCATGCAAAGAGTGTACAACACCCCCATTCGGGAAGACCTCGTAGGACGGCGGATCGAGGAGATCAAGCGGGGGGGAGTCGCCGCAGCCGCTTCAGTTACCCCCGCTCAGGCCCTGCGTCTTGGCCCTCTGGCAGTCGAGGCAGGATTGGATGTGTTTGTAGTGCAGTCGACTGTCACTACGGCACGACACATCTCGAACAGCTATCAACAACTCTCTTTCGCCGATCTATGCAGGATGATTTCTATCCCCGTGCTAGTCGGGAACTGTGTTAGCTATGGCGCCGCCAAAGAGCTAATGGCTACCGGCATAGCGGGCCTTCTGGTTGGCGTTGGCCCGGGCGCCGCCTGCACCAGCCGTGAGGTATTGGGCGTAGGCGTGCCTCAGGTAACGGCGACCCTCGATTGCGCTGCCGCCCGCGACGACTACTTCAAGGAAACCGGCCGGTATGTGGCTCTTATTACAGACGGCGGCATGAGGACCGGTGGCGACATCTGCAAGTCCATTGCTTCCGGCGCGGACGCCGTAATGATCGGGTCTCCCTTCGCCCAGACCGTCGAGGCTCCCGGCCGTGGTACCCATTGGGGTATGGCCACCCCCAACGCCGCTCTGCCTAGAGGCACGAGAATTCGGGTGGGAGTGAACGGCACGCTGGAGCAGGTACTATTTGGCCCGACCTCACGCACCGACGGAACGCAGAATCTTACGGGTGCGCTTAGAACTTCCATGGGCGTCTGCGGCGCCGCAAACATCCGTGAGATGCAAACAGTTAACATGGTCATCGCCCCGGCAATCGCCACCGAAGGCAAGGAATGGCAGTTGGCTAAGAGCTGCTAGGGCCCTTCCGCGAACTGTAGGGGCCGCCCCCCGTGGCGGCCCTGCGGGGTTAGGTCGGGGTGACCCTGCTGCGGTTATGGGGTTAGGTCGGGGCCGAACCTGCACTGGATTAGGGCGGTCATGCGGTGCGGGCGGTGCGGGCACAGGGGCGCCGCCCCTACCCCTGAGGCGACGCCATTCTTCACATCTGACTCCCCTCTAAAGACCAGGTTCTTCCTCCTCCACGTCGCCGCCTCAATTTGCATTGTTCACGTCTGTGTGCTAAATTCAACCAGGGGATTACCTCTGCTAAGCTAGGAGGTCTAAAACCAATGGCACGCTCGGCTTCGAAGAAGAAGGCAAAGGTAACCATTAGGGAGCAATGGTGCAAGGGATGCCGTATCTGTGTGGAGATGTGCCCGCTCAAAGTGCTTAGCTTGAACGAGAATAAGAAGGCTTATGTGCAGAATGATGTTTGCAACGGGTGCCGCCTTTGTGAGCGTCTTTGTCCTGATTTCGCCATTGATATCGGGGAGAAGGATGACGCCAGTGAGCAAGGCACCCCTGATTCAGGGAAGTGAAGCCTGCGCCATTGGCGGCAACCATTTCATCCATTCCGACCGTCGGGGAATTGAACTTATAAGGCAAGATCGCCGTGCGTAAACATGAGGGGGAGTCCGCCGCAAATGGGCAGTCGGGACAACTAGCGGTTGCCATAACAATGTGGGGGAAGTAGGAATGAGGAAAGGGATCATACTCGGCGGCACAGGTGGACAGGGACTGATTCTAGCGGGCGTCATCATCGCGGAGGCGGCCACAAGTGAGGGTTTTCACGTCGCCCAAAGCCAGACTTACGGGCCCGAAGCGCGTGGCGGCAACAGCGCCTGTTCTGTGGTGATCGACGATGAAGAGATCGATTTCCCCGAGGTAGAAGAGCCCGATATCTTACTGGTCATGAGCAAGGACGCTGCCCAGCAGGAGATCCCGAAGCTGAAGAAACACGGTGTGTTGATCGTGGACTCTACCAACGTGAAAACAATTCCCCCGGCCGCTGCCCAAATCTACCAGGTGCCAATCTCGGCTATCGCCAAGCAGAACATGGGCAACGAGATGGTAGCAAATATTGTCGCCCTCGGCGTACTGACCAGATTAACCGGGATCCTTCCTCTGGAGGCCGTAGAGAACGCCGTGCTAGGCCGCGTCCCTGAGAAGACCAGAGGTCTAAATAGACAGGCATTCGCCGCTGGCGTAGCGGCAGCCGAAGAGGCCCTCCTACCCAAATAGCAGACCCGCTGTTCCTACAGGGGGCAAACACCATCGTCAGCCCGTAGGGGCCAAGCGCTGGCGAGAAGTGTTCCGGGACTGGCCCTCAGCTCAATTCGCCAGTGCTTCGCCCTCTCCATCTCTCTAGCACCCCGTCAAGGCCCATTACTCTCACAAGCCACGGGGGCGAAGCATTCGCAATCCGGACCGGAGCATCTTACAGGCAATTTCTGCGAACGCTTGGCCCCTACAGCGATCGACCTAACATAGCGGTCGATTCATGTCAGGCTTGGGCTAGCACACTCTCGATCGCCCTCGCCGCCCCGTCCTCGGCCAGCGTGCCAGTAACCATGTCGGCGACGGCCAGAAGCTCGGCCGGGCTGTGGCCCATGGCGATGCCAAGACCAGCCCACTCGATCATGTCAATGTCGTTCAAATTGTCGCCAATCGCCACCGTCTCCTCACGCTTGATGCCAAAGTGATTCGCCAAATAGGCCAGAGC
>JAUSEJ010000671.1 GCA_030650265.1 Dehalococcoidia bacterium
AGGTGGCCGGTGAGCGAGGCATTAATAGCAAGTTGAACCGTCTCCTTATCGCGAATCTCACCAACCATCAAAATATCTGGGTCCTGGCGTAGCAATGAGCGTAGTCCGGAGCCGAAAGTGAGGCCGATTTCAGGCTTGACCTGGGTCTGATTTATGCGCGCCACCTGATACTCAATAGGATCTTCAACAGTCGAAATGTTGACGTTGGGGGTATTGAGAATATCGAGCACGGTGTAGAGAGTTGTTGTTTTGCCTGAACCGGTCGGACCGGTTACAAGTATCATGCCGGTAGTCTTTCTAATCGCCTTGTGGAACTGCTCCAAACCCTCGCCGAAAAAACCAAGAGCCTCGAGGGTGAAGCCACGTGATGTCTCGGGCAAGAGGCGCATTACCGTCTTCTCTCCAAAATATGTGGGCAAGGTGGAGACGCGGAAGGAAACCTTCTGCCCCGCCTGGTCAATCTTAAAGCGACCGTCCTGAGGCAAGCGCTTCTCATCTAGACGCAAGTTTGAGAGCACCTTGATGCGCGCAACAATACCCGAGGCGGCATTCTTGGGCAAGACCATAGCATCGTGCAATATACCGTCTATGCGATAACGAATAAGAAGTTCGTTCTCAAGAGGCTCTATGTGCACGTCAGACGCTTGTTGCAAAATGGCATGGTTTAGGAGAGTGTCAACAATGCGCACCACGGGTAGGTCACTGGCGAGCTTCTCAAGATCCTCCGGTGCCTCGTCTCCACCCAGCTTGTCTTGGATAGCTTTAAGCGGAGCCATCTCACCCGCGATAATATCTCCGAATTCGGCTTTGAGACTTTTCTGATACTGCAGGAGCACTTGCTTGATGCTCTCGCGATCGGTTAGGCGAGGCAAAATCTTGAGACTAACTTTTTTCTTTATAAAATCTACGGCTTCCAAGTCGTTGGGGTTAGCCATAGCCACCTCAAGCTCTTTGTCTGTCTTCTTAAATGCGACGATGTTGTGTGTGCGCGCGATTGGTTCGGGAATGAGGGAAAGGACGGAGAAATCTATTTTCTCCTTCTTTAGGTCCACAAAGGGCACGCCCAAAACGTAAGCTTGAAGACGTATGAGTTCGTCCTCGGGAATTTTGCCAGCCGAGACAATGGCATCTACCAACGAACTTTTATTTTTCGCCGCAATTTGGGCAAGCTCGTCAACTTCGGACGTAGTAGCAAGTCCCGAGTCAATAATTAACTCTTTAAGTTTGTCTTCATCCAGTCTCATGCTAAACAAATTATAGCATGCTTCGGCCTCCCAACCTCCAACTTCTCACTCCTAATTACACAGATTGGGAACTTTGGCACAGAGATTTGCCGCGGTGAAGCAATTTGCACCGTCCGAATCACAATACTTGGTCGCCCCCACACCCGAACCAACATTAAGCTTCAAACCGGCTGGGGCGTTAGTGGTACCAACAAGAAGATTGCCGAAGCGTACGATTAAACCATTCTCGTATTCGTTGCTATTGTTCACCACCAAATTGCCGCCCTTAACTTGGCCTGTGTCACTTACGTTAATAGGAGGCTCAGGGTTACCGCCAGTCGGGTTCTGCGAAGGCTCGTTCCAAGCGGCAAACACAGTAGCACCAACCATAAGCACTGCGCCAACTGCTACACCCTTCAAAATGTTTTTTATTTCGTTTTTCATCTTAAGTTTTTAAGATTATTAAATTGTTTGCCAAGAGAAATTATGCGAGCAAATTTCTCATTTCATCATTGCGTCGCTGGCGCAGTTCGCGCCGCTTCGAATGCCGCACGGTCCTCGTCGCTCACGCCCGTGAGGCCCGGGTTCGCGGCTGGAGCGTTGGCCGCCTTTGTGTAAGCCGACTCGGGGGTTTTGCCTCCACCCGCAAAAATGATGGCAAGTACGACAATCGTAACAAGCACAATTATGAAACCCCACCGTGGCGGATGCGCCTCCGACCGCCCCTCCATTTGAATGTCCGCACTACTCATACATATATTGTATAGCCAACTGCAAAGGACGTAAACATACTTTTGCACAGCCTCGCCCCGTAGCGAGCTTTGCTCTGCCACTGGGGTTGACTTTTGTTAATTAACGTGATATTCTCCCCAGCGGATACGGCGCTCCTAGAAGCCGCCGATGGAGGATACCAAATGAAAAGACTCGCCCTCACCGCGTTCCTCGCGGCCTTCGCTCTCGTAGGCTTCACCGCGCCGGCCCACGCCGGTACCGCCTCGGCGGTCAACGATCACCACCGCGCCAAGAAGGCCACGGAGGACGAGAACCCGCTGGCCGGGCCGAATCCGGTCAGTTTCGCCATCAACTACGGCCTGGACCGCATCAAGGCTACTCCCGCCATCGACTGCCACGCCCTCCGGGCGAGCAAGATGGTGCCCATACTCCTCAACGTCCACGTGCCCACGGTCTACGGCCTCGCCGTCATCAAGCGCGAGGGGCAGAAGAATATGCCACAGATCCCGTGGGTCGCCATGAACGGCGATGACGGGAAGGCGGTCATCATCTTCGGCGGAGACAAGGAGGTGGCTGACCTGATCCAGGGCGAGTTTCTCGGCCTCGGCAAGACCCAGGTCGGCGTCAGCGAAGGAACGCGGGACATCTTCGCGTTCGAGACTGAGACGACCGACGACTGTGGAGAAGACACCAACATGGAGTGCCTCTCGACCGTCGCAGATATGGTTCTCAACGCCCTCCCTTCGGTTCAGATGGTCGAGCCCTGTTGGACTCCCCTCGAGAAGCGCAAGGACCCATAGCCGAGCGGGGAAGGAGACCCGTCACGAAATCTCCACGGACCCCGGACCGCCTCTCAGAGGCGCTCCGGGGTTCAACAATTTTATACAGACCTTTGCTTGACTTTTAGTACAATGCGTGATACACTCTCAGACGGGAAGATGAGCCCAGTACCCAGGTGCGAACACCAGGGCGCGGAGCGAACTCCGTGGGAAAGATACAAGGCACATCTCGTAACTCGGAAGGGTTGAACCAACAATGAACAGAGCGCTCATCGCTTACTTAATGTCAGTCCTCGCGGTCGTTGACGGTCTCGGGATCCTCTACCTCCACGCCCACAAGGACGACATCGTCGGCTGGAAGGAGCTCGGACTCGGCCTCGCCTGGCTCTACGTCGTCATTGGCACCATCGCGGTGCCGGTGTGGCAGAAGGCGAACTTCCGTGAGTTCCTCGGCTTCTTCACGAACATCGAGAAGGTGCAGAGGTCGGCGGAAGGCATCGCGACTGATGTCTGGAAGGTCTATCTCCTTGAGGAGAAGCTCCAGCGCCAAGGCATTGCCATGGAGCGGGCGGCGCGGGCTCACAAGGCCGGTCAGACCGACAGGCTCAAGCGCGCCTCCGCGGTGGCCAAGCTGTTCGACTACTACGTCGACGCCCGGGCCCAGGACTACCCCCGCGCCAAGATCGAAGCCGAGGAGCAACTGCGCGAGGCCTAAAGCCCCCCACGGGTGAGGAGACCCGTCACGAAATCTCCATGAACCCCGGACTGCCTCTCGTAGGCGCTCCGGGGTTCAACAATTTTATACAGACCTTTGCTTGACTTTTAGTAATTAACGTGATACTCTCCCCCACGGACTTGCGCACGCTGCCAAGAAAGTTGCGCGGAGGTATCCGACATGGAACGACTCGCCCTAGCCACGCTCATCGCGGCTCTCGTACTCATTTCTCACACCGGCATGACCGAGTGCCCGCCGCGACCGGTGGCCATCGAGGCGGAAGCGGCTAGCCAGCCCACTCCCCAGGTGGTCGTGAACGGGACGCCTTGCTGGTGGGTCCGGTACACCGGAACACTCACTTACTTCGACCACCGCGGCGACGCCATTCGCGACGACTGGAGCGGCTGGGACGGCAAGGTCGTCTGTGGTCCGTCGGAAGGTGGCAGGGTGTACTTCACTGAACCCTGTCGCAACGACTGCGAGCGACCCGTCGTGACCAACGACGTCGAGCTCAGCGTCAATACGATATCGGCGTACCGGCCACCCGAGCGACGCTTCTTCAAAATCGAGGACCTCGTCGTCGACCCAAGGCTAAGCTCGTGGTGGCGGGAGACATCCTACTCTGGGGCAACCATCTGGCAAGCGGTCGCGACGGCCGCCTGTTCCGACGAACGCCCGGACATCACGGCCCACATCGTCGCCCAGATCATGGCCTTCGGCGACAGGGCGACTGGTGGTGGTCACATGGGGACCTACGCGAAGCGCATGAGCCAGGAACGGCTTCGGTGGCTCATGAAGGCTTACACCTTAGAGGGCAAGCGGAACGAGGTGCACCAACGCTGGATCGGTGCCAGCAAGCAAGCGTTCTGGTCTCTCTGGACCTCGGTCCAAAATGGACTCGGGACACGCAACACACCTGGTATGACCCAGGCGGTCATCCGGGAGATGTATTATCACGAGGTCCTTACCTCCGGCCAAGCCTATGGAACGAAACCAATGACCGCGAAGGAAATCGAAAAGGCCATGCTCGCCTTCGCCCCGACCATCGCCGATTCCAGCTACCACTTCTGGTAGCCCCACGGGTGAGGAGACCCGTCACGAAATCTCCATGAACCCCGGACTGCCTCTCGTAGGCGCTCCGGGGTTCAACAATTTTATACAGACCTTTGCTTGACT
>JAUSEJ010000677.1 GCA_030650265.1 Dehalococcoidia bacterium
ATCGGACGGTCTGCCGGTCTGACGACGCTATCCGCTTCGAAGTAACCGCCGGCGGTTACGTTGGGATAAATTAGGCAACGCTTGGAGAGAAGAGTGCCAGGCATGGTGACAGAATTGCACCCGGTCTCGGATTGATCGCCAATGATCGCGCCAAACTTCTGTAGACCGGTGTCGTAGCGCTTTCCCCCAACGACAACCTCGACATTGGTCTCCACCATTTTCAGGTTGGCTAGCTTCGTGCCAGCCCCAAGATTGACGCCATTTCCCAGAACGCTGTCACCAACGTAGGCAAAATGGGCCGCCTTGGCCCCGTTAAGAAGAATGGAATTCTTTACTTCGCTGGCGTGGCCCACCACTGCACCATCGCCGACGATCACGTTGCCCCTAATATAGGCCCCCTGCCTGATCTCCACGCCGGCGCCAATCAAGGCGGGACCCTTTATCATGGCACCGGGCTCCACGATCGTGCCCTCGCCGATAAAGATGTCCGATCCTTCGATATAGGCGCCGGACATGACCGAGCCCATTATTACGATTCGCCGCTCGTAGCCCCGTCCAAGCATCGTTTGCTCGATGTAGCTTCGAATCCCGGTCAGTACGTCCCAGACATATCGCGTGCCCTCGAAGACGGCGGCGTGCTCAAATTCTGACAAATCGAAAAAGTCAGTTGAGGCTAGCATGAGTGCTCTCCTTTCCAGCCGGGACTATTAGTATCTCGCCAAACAGCGATTCTTGATAAGCTTCTACCTCCCCAGCTTTGACCAGTTCCAATACCGACAGGAAACTTACAACGATCAACTCACGAGTTTGACAATCGGCAACGAAGGCGCCAAACGTAAGGGTCTCCCCGGCAGCAAGTCTGGCCCTCAGCAACCCGATGCGCTCGTCCACGGTGACTTTTCGTCGCTCTATCGATGGTAGAACATCAATAGGTGCCCGCTGTAACACTTTCGATAGAGCTTGCAGGAGTTCCGACGAACTCAACTCTAGTGGCGCTTGCCTCGCATCTGGTCTTGGCAAAGGCGCCATTCGGGGATAGGCTCTCAGCGCGAGCTCATCTCTGGCCCGAAGAATCAGACTGACGTCCCGATATTTTCTGTACTCCGCGAGCATTTGGGCAAGCTCTCTGCCCGCATCCTCCACTTCAGGCTGATCAGGAATGGGCGGCTTCGGTAACAAGCTAGCGGACTTGATGAAGAGCAGCTTGGCGCCGATCACAAGGAAATCCGCTAGAGCAGCCAGATCTATCTCCACCGCCGACCTGACACTTTCCATATACTGCCCTGTTACCTCGATGAGTGAGAGGTCGGTTATGGCGAGTTGTTTCTTCTCAATCAGGTGGAGCAGAAGCTCTAGCGGGCCCTGAAATACGGGGAGTTGGACCTGAAACACTGTCACTCCCGACTACGTCTTGAAAACTAACTACATGGCAATGCTTGACTTACCGCCTCGTGAACTTGTAGGGGCGAATTCATCAATTCCTCTGCCAACGGCTCGCATTGCTAATCTGTGGACGATATCTATTGGCGAACCCCGCTGTTGACCGGCATCGGCCTGCCAACAGCCGCCGCCACGGGGGCCAGTTTGGACATGAGGGAACCAAAGCTCTCAAACGTCAGCGATTGAGCGCCATCCTTCAGTGCGTGATCGGGACTTGGATGGACTTCCACCATGATTCCGTCTGCTCCGGCTGCC
>JAUSEJ010000678.1 GCA_030650265.1 Dehalococcoidia bacterium
ATTATAACAGGCGGCGGGCCAAAAGGCGAGTGCAGCCTAACGAATATCAGGGCTTTTGCGTTCTGGCCCGCGCGGTCTACTTTGGGATTATCCTTGGCCTGCTCAGTGTCTCCGGTGTGATTCGGTGCCGTGCATGGGCCGGTAGATCAACCATTGGAGGGATAACATGCTGCGATTGAGGGCTGTACGGCCTGCTCTAGCTCACACGTGATTATCGGCTATGCACGATCACAAGCCGCGCGGAGCCCTATTCAGCTAGCTTCGTTGTCAGGCTACAAGCAGAGCAACTGCCTGTTCTGGATGGCCGCTGTGGAGACGAAGGTGCTGGGCGATTGTGCGCAATCCGGCTCGGCGCAAGAGACTTACCGAAGCATCACGCAGCATCGATAGGACGCTAGGGCCGTTACCTAGGTGGACGAGACTATGGTCTTCGCCCAAAGTGACGTCTTTTACGTAGTGGAGGCTGTTTTCGATTTGCCAATGACCGCGCTTCAATGCCAGCAATCGGCCCGCGTCGGCGATGTCTGGCGGTAAGCTTGTGATGCCGTATCGGACCTCGTGCTTGGTCTTGCCGCGCTCTTCCCAAGTTCGCTCGATGCGAAACACCTGTGCTAAGGCCGGCCAATCGGTGTAGCCGACGAGGTCGGTTGAGGCGATCAGCTGGCGGGTGTCGTTGTGGCGGCCGTGGCCATTATCCACGGTTTGGGTTTCGCGCTGGTCATCGAGAGGCGGGCAGGTGAAAGGAGGATCGAATAGCGTGCGGATGTCATCAAGGAGAGTGGGCTGGTTCCCCTTGACGAGGAAAAGGTAGTCTCCCCTCGCATCGGTGACCTGTTGGCAGACGTTGCGTTGGCAGAAGAGGGCATCGCCAGTCATAACGCGTCCCTGCCAGTCGATCCTCTTGATCAGTTGCGGGGCTACGGTGAGTTCGGCCTCCGCCTTCTCGATTTGCCCGTTGGTCTCGATAGGCTCTTGGGCCAGCACGATGCCTTCCTCATGGAGAAAGGCACTCAGGGCGTGAACAGGGCCGTCTTGGGGGTCGAAGGCCAAGCGGCCGCGCTGGGCTTTACCGTCGATGGCAACGCCTTGGCTGCCGCGCGCCCGCTCTGTAGCAGCCGATAGAAGAAACTGGCGCTCCAGCGCCACGGAGAGACTGTGCGGGTCGAGTTTCGCGAAAACGCGGTGGATGGTGGACTGATGCGGAGTGACTCCATCCCGGAAGCCCAGTTGTCGCAGCAAGTCGGGGCTCTGCCTGCTACCCCACTCGCCGATGGCGAGGACCGACAGGTGATTGGACAAGATCGCCGCTACCGCCAGAGCGAGGATTCCCGCCACGCTGGAGCGGCGTCCTTGTCGACTACGTGGATCGGAGATCGCGGCGAAGGCCGCCAACAGATTGCCGGGGTCGACAGCCAGTCGCGCTGGTGGTGGCGATCCGGTGCCAGATGGAGTTGCAGGAACAGGGCACGGCGAGATACACTGCATATCGGCTCTCCTTGGCTGGTAGTTTCGTTCACGACTAACCTACCAAGGGGAGCCTCTGCATCACCTAAAGGAAGCCTCCCAAACGCCCAAAGGCCTCCTTAACGCCCTTCTGTACGCGGCTTCCGTCCGACCCACATCTGCCCCCGACCAGGAGATTCCTCGCTCCGCTCAGCCTGCCAGCTAGCGAGTGGTCGCTATGCAAGCTCGCTAGGACGAAACATGCAAAAGCCCTACGTTAGTACATTTTGCTATTGACGCGCCTAGAACAACAGTGCTAAGCTGCACTCGGTCATCTTCCTGCATTTGTTGATCTTTGAAACACGTGCTAGAACACCTGGCGCGCGCATTGCGAAAGGTTTGATTGAATTGCGATTGGTAACATGGACGGAGTTCCGGAGGAGGAAACCTTGAACTTCGTCGACAATTTGCCTTTTCTCAACCGCCTCCCGGCCTATTTTGGACTTCCGATCGGAGGTGGCTCCGGACCGGCGGCCAATGGCGCCGACGCGGTATCAGAGA
>JAUSEJ010000685.1 GCA_030650265.1 Dehalococcoidia bacterium
AACCCTGTCATTCCGGCGTAGGCCGGAATCCAGAGAGTGGACACTAGAAACGTGCTTTCTCTATATGTTAGCGGTACGCGTAATGGGATACGTCAGGCCAGAGTCAGTTTTCCTGGATTCCGGCCTACGCCGGAATGACAGTTATATGAAACGTCTTAGAGATATGCGCATGCCACGCCTCGAACCGCGTGTTGGATGGCGCCGAATTACCAAGGGCAAATATCGTGCCACACTGAACTCATTGGTCATTGTCCAACTGCGTTGGTGATACAACCCTGTCATTCCGGCGCAGGCCGGAATCCAGAGAGTGGACACTAGAAACGTGCTTTCTCCATATGTTAGCGGTACGCGTAATGAGATACGTCAGGCCAGAGTCAGTTCTCCTGGATTCCGGCCTGCGCCGGAATGACAGTTATATGAAGCGTCCGAGAGATTTGCGCATGCCACGCTTCGAACCGCATGTTGGATGACGCTGAATTACCAGGGCAAATCAGGATGCGCAATTCTTTACGTCGTCACATACAGAACGAAATACGCCTATTCTTCACTTGCGTGAACCGGCCATCCGCCAGCGTCATTGTGTCGGCCGTCAGCCGCCACCTTATGACCCGCCATGTAACTGGCTTCTAGGGCAACACACCCAGAGGATTGATAGGGATTCCGTTTCGCCTGACCATGAAGTGGTTATGAGGGCCGGTGGTAAGGCCGGTCATGCCGATCCGCCCTATCATCTCGCCCTGAGACACTCTCTCGCCTGGACTTACCGCAAAGACGGACATATGGGCGTAGGTTGTGGAGTATCCATTGCCGTGGTCGATGGTGATGTAAGAACCCAGTCCCCAGCCAAGTTGCTGCTCGTCCACCACTACCCCGCCGTCGGCGGCCACAATCGCAGTACCGTAGGGCGTGGCGATATCAATCGCATCATGGCTGGCGCTGAAATATTGGGTGATCTGGCCCGCATTGGGCCAGACAAAGTGACCGGAAGGAGGAGCCGCCGGCGCCGGCGCAGCCGCGGCGGCCCCGGAAGGAGCGACCTCGGCCGATCGTGTCCCACCGCGGGATGAGGTGGACGCGGCAGCCCTGGCCACCGGCCTGCCCCCGGGGATGATCAGCGTTTGACCGATAGACAGCGAGTCGGCGTCGGCTATATCGTTTCCCGGATAGCCAAGAATGTCATCCGTGGCCACCCCATACTTGATGGCCAGCGATAGCAGAGTGTCACCCGAGGCAACGGTATACGCGATACCGTCAACGGGAAGTATCGAGAGACTCTGACCAATCTTGACGAAGTTCGCATTGGCCAGGTTATTGGCCCAAAGGACAGTCTCTGTGCTGATGCCGAACTGCTCGGCGATGGTAGAAATCGTGTCTCCGGAGACTACCTCGTACTCCACAGGCCCGGTCCGCTGTGACGACGACGAACCAGCAGCAGCATCTGGACCGGCTACCGTTTGCTCCTGGGAAGTCTGTGAAGCATCTGCCTTCTCTCCCTCCGGGATCTGCAACGCCGCATCGGACTTCAGACTAACCCCCTCCACGACCTGCACGGACGACTTGGGATGCAGGAGGTAGCCTTCTGAGTTGTAGGAATAACTCGTTTCAGAATAAGAGGGAAGATTGGAGGCTGAAGCCATGTTCCGGGCCGAGACGGCCAGGTAGAACGCGGCTACGACTGTGAGCAACAGCAAGAACCCGTGAGAGACAACCCTCCTCTGGCCAAAAGCCAGAACCAGGCTCTCCGGCCTACGTTCCTCGTGCGCCGCCTCCCTCAGGAGCTCGCGCCGCCCGGCTTGCAGGTCTATGACCGCACTATCTTTTGGTCAACGGGACCCATCTACACCTCACCTTTGGTCAGGGTGGCCAGGAAGTCTTTGTTGGTCGAAGTCCGGGCCAACCTTTCCAGAACCCGTTCTGTCGCTTCAACAGGGTTGTTAGAGTCCGAAGTCAGGAGCGTTACCATTCTGCGCAGCAGCCAAACCTGCCGTAGCGTCGCTTCATCCAAGAGGAGCTCCTCACGGCGAGTACCGCTGCGTTGGATATCCATGGCAGGGAACACACGGCGCTCAGCGAGCTTGCGATCCATATGGAGCTCCCAGTTGCCGGTGCCTTTGAACTCCTCGTATATTACATCATCCATCCGGCTGCCGGTATCGACCAGACACGTGGCAAGCACGGTGAGGCTCCCCACCTCCTCCAGGTTCCTGGCAGAGCCGAAGAACCTCTTGGCAGGGTAGAGGGCAATGGGATCGATACCACCGGACAACGTCCGCCCACTCGAAGGCACCGACAGGTTGTAGGCGCGCGTCAGGCGAGTGATGCTATCCAGTAGAATGAAAACATCCTTGCCGGTTTCCACGATACGCTTGGCTCGCTCAAGAGCCATTTCCGCCACCCGAATGTGGTTCTCCACTGGCTCATCAAACGTTGAGCTGATGACCTCCCCTTTCACCGATCGCCTCATGTCGGTGACCTCTTCCGGACGCTCGCCAATGAGACATACCATCAAGTGGATATCAGCGTAGTTGGTTGCCACGGAATTGGCGACATTCTTAAGAAGCAT
>JAUSEJ010000688.1 GCA_030650265.1 Dehalococcoidia bacterium
CGCCGCAGACGGTTCAGGTCAACTCCCTGGTCCTTCGTGAGGTAAGTTTGATTGGCACATATTGTTATAACGCGTCGGACTCGCGGCGCGACTACCGACTGGCCATCGATATTGCTTCTGGCACCAGTGGCAATGACGGGATAGAGTTGGAACGGATCATCACCCATCAATACCGGCTCTCCGAGATTCAGTGGGCTTTTGACACTGCTGTGGATAAGTCTACGGGAGTCATAAAGGTTGTTGTTGCACCATGATAGCCCGTGCCAAGTGGACCGGCCTTGGCGAATTCCACTGTACGGCGGCAGTCACTCAAGATCGGTTTCCGCGACTGCATTGTAGGGTGCTTGCCAGCTACTTTCCGATTGACACCCGATCCACCCATCGTTATAATGGAGCGACGGCGGAGAGTACGGTGGGAGATCTGCAAGGGCACTATTGCCTTGGGAGCATTCCGGCATTTTCCTCGCAAGTATCGATCTATTTGCTCAGGCGCTGTTTGTCCGATCATTGTCATTCTCGCTGACGATCTTCATATCCCGGCAAAACTTAGAAGGGAGGCAAGGCTCAATTATGGCTTCTAAGGTTTACTTTATGCCCGACAGGGCCGCTTCGATTGAAACCAGCCTGGTGGCCAAAATGCTAAGAGTGTTTGATGTGGCTGGCTTCGGGGAGATGATCAAACCCGGCGCTGTTGTGGCCATTAAGATCCACTGCGGCGAGTACAACAACACCGGCTACCTTCGCCCCGTCTTCCCCCGCGCTATGGCAGACAAGATCAAGAGCCTCGGCGGCAGACCATTCGTCTGCGACACTACCACGTTGACCTACTCGCCCTTTGCCAGCCGGGCCACAGCGCTAGATGAAATGCTAGTGGCGGAGCGGAACGGGTTCAATTCTGGCACGCTCGGCTGTCCTTTCATTGTGGCAGATGGCTTCATGGGCACCGACGACGTGAGAGTGGACCTACCCGAAGGCTTCATTCTCAAGGAGGCGTATGTGGCTCAAGCCATCGCCATGGCCGATGTGATGATCGCTCTTACGCACTTCAAAGGACATCCGATGGGGGTAGTTGGTGGCTCGATCAAGAATCTCGGGATCGGCTGCCAGTCCAAGCGGGGCAAGTACAACGTGCACATGGGCGGGCATCCCAAATACGGGTTTAACAACTCGCCCTACTTCCCTCATCTGTGCGAAGGCAAAGATTGTCCCCAGTGGGAGCTTTGCGTTGCCTGCTGCCCCTATCACCTATTCAAAGTGAAGGATCGCAACGGCGACGACCCGGTTTTCGAATGGGATAGAGAGAAGTGTACTAATTGTCTTTCTCACCTGATGGTCAATGCCTCCTGTGGGGTTGTCGGGACGCCGGAGGAGAACTTCGACGCGGCCGATGCAGCCATGGCGGATGGCGCCCTTGCTGTGGTGAAAACGGTCGGTCGGGACAAAGTCGGCTTCATTAACTTCGCCGTGGACATCTCGCCCGGCTGTGATTGTGTCATGTATAGCGATAGAGCGATCGTGCCTAATCTTGGCGTGTTCGCCAGCCGGGATTGTGTGGCAATCGATCGCGCCTGCGTGGATATGGCTAAGAAGTCCGGGGGCATGCCGGGCTCGCGCTCCCACGATCGGGGCGCCCACGCCCCC
>JAUSEJ010000700.1 GCA_030650265.1 Dehalococcoidia bacterium
CTTGCTTCACACGCAAGAGGTCACTGGTTCAAGCCCAGTACCGCCCACCAGTAGCTTTAGGACAATAGGCTAGCGTAGAACAGACCACTGCCGAAGTGGTCTTGTTCATTTTGGGGCCGCTGCAACACTTGACCGACTGACCATTGACCTGATATAATTTGTCTATCGGAAGGAAAGCCTCGCCCGACAAGCCGTAGCACTTTAGCAGTAGCATCGAATTATGCCGCCGGGGAAGCCAGGGTGATCTTAGCGATCTTCGCGTCCTCAGCGGTGAGACACCAGCCGGAGTGGCGGAATGGCAGACGCGCTACGTTCAGGGCGTAGTAGGAGTACTCCTGTGTGGGTTCAAATCCCACCTTCGGCACCATTCTCGAGGATCCCTGCGCCTGTAGCTCAGCGGATAGAGCGCAGCCCTGCGGAGGCTGAGGCCACTGGTTCGAATCCAGTCAGGCGTACCAGTCCCGGCGGTAAGGCCCTTGCCTTCCGTGTGGCATTGCCGGGAGAAGTCGATTTGACGACTTGCTCAAGATAGTGTATAGTATAGATGTTGTCGACGCGGGGTGGAGCAGTGGCAGCTCGTCGGGCTCATAACCCGAAGGTCGTTGGTTCGAATCCAACCCCCGCTACCAATTCCTAGCTCTCATACTCTGAATGCGTCGAGTGGCACTCTCTTTCATGACAAAGGTGCCACTTTTTGATTGTCCAATGCTTGAGCGAAAAGTTCTGTCCTTCATCAAATCCCATTCCCTTCTCGCTCCAGGCGATAATGTCATCGTCGGCGTATCCGGCGGCCCGGATTCTGTCTGCTTGCTCCACCTCCTCAATCGCCTGAAAACCAAGACCGCCATTCACCTTCACGTCGCTCATCTGAACCACCAGCTACGGGGCCGCGAGGCAGAGGACGAGGCAAACTACGTTCGTAAATTGGCGACGGATTTGCGCCTGCCCTGCACCATCGAGGCCCGCGACGTGCGGGTCTACCGGGAGGTTCATGGTCTGTCGGAGGAGGAGGCCGCCCGGGAAGTACGCTATGCCTTCTTGGCAGAGATAGCCAATCGCCTGGGCGGGGCTAAGGTCGCGGTCGGACACACGGCCGACGATCAAGTCGAAACGATCCTGATGCACCTGATAAGAGGCACAGGGCTGGCCGGATTACAGGGAATGGCCGCGTCTTCGAACCTTCGCCTGCCACGGCTGGTCAAGAATGTCACCGTGGTTCGCCCTCTACTGGCGGTCTACCGGCAGGAAACAGAGGCCTTCTGCAAGAGCAACGCTCTCGCCCCTCATTTCGACGCTACTAACTATTCCCGCCTCTATTTCCGCAATCGCATCAGGGCCGACCTGGTTCCCCTTCTCCAGTCGTACAACCCGACCGTCAAGACCGCCATTCTGCGCCTGGCCGCTTTGTCCAGAGATGACGTGCGCTACATCGACGATCAGGTCACCGCTCTTTGGCCGGCGCTGACCACGGTTGAGGACGGTCTGGTCATTTTTGATAAAGACGGGCTGGCCACCCTCCCGGCCAACCTCCAGCGCCATCTCCTCAGAAGAGGGGCAGAAACGCTCTTGGGCGATCTGACTGATATCGAAGCAGTTCATATCGAGGCGATGAGGAAGGCTATCGGGAAACCGGTTGGTGCCATGATCTCCCTGCCGAGGAAATTGGTGTTTCAGGTCGGTTATGATGCCTGCTCTATCAGCCTGGGATGCGTCGAACCGTCATTATGGCCAGCTATCGCGGGGGAGTACTCCCTTCAAATTCCGGGAAAATCCTGCGTCGCGGGCTGGTCGGTCGAGACTCGCTTGTTGGACCGGGAAGCCGCCAGCGGACATTGCCCGTCTCCCTGGCACGCGCACCTCGACCCGATCGCGATAGGCCAAACGCTGTCAATTCGAGGTAGAAGGCCGGGCGAACGGTTTCAGCCTTTGGGAATGGGCGAGACGAAGAAGCTTCAGGACTTCATGGTCGACGCCAAGATACCGCGCCGCCAGCGTGACAGCATTCCTTTGCTCGTTTCCCCGTCGCAGATTGTTTGGGTGGTCGGTTGGCGCCTCGACGAGCGAGCAAAAGTACAGGAGGCCACAGAGAAGGTTCTTTGCGTGACTTTCGAACCGCAAGCAAGGGAGGGTAATTAAGATGAAGGTTAAGCTTGGTGAAGTAATGATCTCGGCTCAGGATCTACAGAAGCGGGTAAAAGAACTCGCCAACCAGATCATGCAAGACTACGCCGGACAGGAAATCCTCATGATTGGTGTCTTGAAAGGGGCGGTGATCTTTCTCGTCGACCTCGCCAAACAATTGGACCTCGTGGTCGAAATGGACTTCATGGCTGTAAGCAGCTACGGGGCCAGCACTGAGTCGAGCGGTATCGTGCGCATCATCAAAGACCTCGACGATAGCGTGGAAGGCAAGAACGTACTCATAGTCGAAGACATAGTAGACACCGGATTAACACTGAAATACATTGTCGAGAACATCGCCGCCCGCAATCCGGCCAACATCCGGGTCTGTACCCTTTTCAACAAGCAGAAGCAGCGCAAAGCCGATGTCAAGATCGATTACGTGGGATTTGAGATCCCTGATAGCTTCATCGTAGGCTATGGCCTCGACTACGATCAGGCTTACCGAAACCTGCCCAATATCCACTTGCTAATCACCTGAAATTGGCATGGCTACCGGGTGTACGGACGTTATATTGCCCGCCCTGGTCTTACGACTACATTTATTGGCTCGATTCTGTTATAATACGGGTGCATCGCTAGAGAGGCAGGTATGTAGTCAAGGATGTTTTCCGGTCCTGCAGGCTGAAGATCAGCCGGTTTCCCACCTTGCTACAACCCTTTGCATTGGCACGCGGAGGTATGAATGGATTCCAGATGGCTGCGAAACAGCTTCATCTACTTGCTTATTCTGGTGGCGGTAATCGCCATCTACTTTACCATTTTCCCCCCGACAGCGGGCAGCCAGTCCATGGATATCACTTCGGTGGTCGAGGAAGCCAGGAAGGGGAACATTCAGGAGATACAGGTTCAGGGTGACTCATTGACCGTTATCCGCAAGGATAAGGAGAAGTTCACCTCGCGCAAAGAGACTAGCGCCAGCATGTTTGATATTCTCCAAAAGGCGGGCATCAAGACCGCCGACGGTGGCGTAAAGGTCACAATTAAGGAGCCAAGCCAGTTTGGCAATCTGCTGGGTCTTGCCATCAACTTCTTACCCCTGATTCTCTTCGGGGGAGTACTGCTTTTCATGATGCGCCAGGCTCAAGGCAGCAACAACCAGGCCCTCAGTTTTGGCAAGAGCAAGGCACGAATGTTCAGCAGTAACCGGCCTTCAGTGACCTTCGCCGACGTCGCCGGGGTGGAAGAGGCCAAGCAGGAACTGCAAGAGGTCGTCGAGTTTCTCAAGTTTCCCGAGAAGTTCGCCGCCCTTGGCGCCCGCATTCCCAGAGGCGTTTTACTGGTCGGTCCTCCTGGCACTGGCAAGACGCTCCTGAGCAGGGCAGTCGCCGGTGAGGCTGGCGTACCATTCTTCTCCATTAGCGGCAGCGAGTTTGTGGAGATGTTCGTCGGCGTCGGCGCATCGAGGGTGCGCGACCTGTTCGATCAGGCCAAGAAGAATGCCCCCTGCATCGTCTTCGTCGACGAGATTGACGCCGTCGGCCGGCAAAGGGGCGCCGGTCTGGGCGGAAGCCACGACGAGAGGGAGCAAACCTTGAATCAGATTCTGGTGGAAATGGACGGATTCGACACCAACACTAACGTCATCGTCATCGCCGCCACTAATCGGCCAGATGTATTGGATCCGGCGCTCCTGAGGCCTGGCAGGTTCGATCGACAGGTCGTTCTCGATCGGCCAGATATAAACGGACGCAAGGCAATTCTCAACGTTCACGCTAAAGGCAAACCTCTCGATGAGTTGGTAAGCCTGGAGACACTGGCCAAGCAGACCCCTGGCTTTAGCGGCGCTGACCTCGCCAATTTGCTGAACGAGGGAGCGATACTCGCCGCCCGTCGGAACAAGAAGGCCATCAGTATGGACGAATTGCAGGAAGCCATCGACCGCGTTATTGCCGGGCCAGAGCGCAAAAGCCGCATCATCAGTCCCAAAGAGAAGGAGATCACGGCTTATCATGAGGCGGGGCATGCCATCGTCGCCCGCTTCACCAAACTAAATGATCCCCTGCACAAGATATCGATCGTGGCCCGGGGCATGATGGGTGGCTACACTCGACTCCTCCCGGCGGAGGACCGCTACCTGTGGACACGGTCCCAGTTCCAGGACATGCTGGCCTTTGCCCTTGGCGGTCATGCCGCCGAGGAGATCATGTTCGACGAGATGACGACCGGTAGCGAAAACGATATCCAGAGGACCACGAATATCGCTCGCAAAATGGTTATGGAGTACGGCATGAGCGACAAGCTTGGTCCGCGCACTTTCGGCCGGAAAGAAGAACTGGTCTTCCTTGGTCGCGAGATAAGCGAGCAGAAGAACTATAGTGAGAAGGTCGCCGAGGAGATAGACCTAGAAGTCCGGACCATCATAGACGCCGCTTATGCCACAGCCCGGCAGGTCATTACCGAGCATAAAGCGAAGCTCATCCAGCTTGCAGAGCGTCTGGTTCAGGACGAGACCCTCGAAGGCGAGGCCCTCGAAACCCTGCTCAACTCCCCATCGACAGATAGCGACCCTGTCATATCAGCCTCTGCGTAAGGACGGAAAACCGGGCGGTCCGCTTTTGGGCCACCCGGTTTTTTGCCCGAGGCTGTCCTCGCGACCTACAATGTAACTTCTTCATGAGGTGAGCACTATGCGAATTGTCCTGATCGGTCAGGCGGCCTTCGGCGAAAAGGTTTTAGAGGCGCTCGTCGCCCGGGGAGAGCAAGTGGTTGGCGTCTACACCACCCCCGATGCTCCCGGTGGCCGGGAAAATCCCCTCAAGACTCTCGCTTCGAGCCACAACATTCCGGTATCTCAGCCCACCCGTATGCGCGACGCCGGCGTTTACGACGAATTCGTCAAGTATGATCCAGAATTGACGGTTATGGCCTTTGTCACGGATATCGTGCCCGCGCGCCTGCTGAACTATCCCAAATACGGAACCATCCAGTATCATCCCTCGCTTCTGCCTCTGCACCGGGGCGGCAGCGCCATCAACTGGGCCATCATCAATGGCGACACCAGGACAGGTCTTTCCATCTTCTGGCCGGACAAAGGCATCGACACGGGACCTGTTCTCCTCCAGAAAGAGGTCGAGATTGCCCCTGATGATACGACCGGGTCCGTGTACTTCAACAAACTCTTCCCCATCGGCGTTGACGCCATGATCGAGGCCATAGATCTGGTAAAGCAAGGGAAGGCTCCCCGCCTGGCGCAAGATGAGTCGCAGGCTACCTACGAAGGCTGGTGTGGTGAGACTGAATGCGTGATAGATTGGTCAAAGCCCGGGCAGACGGTGTTTAACCTCATCCGTGGCTGCAATCCCCAGCCGGGCGCCACTACCTACCTTAAGGGCAGCCGTCTCAAGATCTTCGATGCCGAATACCGGCCGGGTGCAAGCCACGAGAAAGCAGGAGAGATCGTCGAGGTCGGCAGCGAGGGGATTCTCATCGCCGCCCGGGGGGGTACCATTCTGGCCAAGCGGGTACAACCCGATCGTTCGCCGAAGATCAAGGCCACAGACTACGCTACCTCCTCCGGCCTGCGCCCGGGCGACAGACTCGGTTAGGATTGAGAGGCCCAAAGGTATGACAAGCTACGGCAGCGACGTGTACCCTTTCTCGGCCATCGTCGGCCAGGAAAGGATGAAGAAGGCCCTTGTCCTCAATGCGATCAACCCCCGCTTGGGCGGCGTCCTCATTCGCGGCCAGAAGGGAACGGCAAAGTCGACGGCCGTCCGCGGTCTCGCCAAGCTCCTCCCCGATATCGAGGTGGTAGACAACTGCCCCTACCATTGCGACCCCCACAATCTCGCCGAGCTTTGCCAGGAATGCCGCGCCAGATTGACGGACGGAGGTTCGCTGCCCTCTCACCCGCGTAAGACGTGGGTGGTCGACCTGCCTGTTAGTTCGACCGAAGACCGGGTCGTCGGCACCCTCGACATCGAGGAGGCGATCAAGCATGGCCGCAAGCGGTTTGAGCCCGGTATTTTGGCCGGGGCGAACAGGGGCATTCTCTACGTCGACGAGGTCAACCTCCTCGCCGACCATCTGGTCGATGTCCTTCTCGACGCCGCCGCCATGGGCAACAACACCGTCGAGCGAGAGGGCGTCTCCTTTGCCCATCCGGCCCGCTTCATCCTGGTGGGCACCATGAACCCCGAGGAGGGCGAGTTGCGTCCTCAGCTTCTCGACCGCTTCGCCTTGTGCGTCGAGATCGAGGGTATCGCCGACGTGGAGCAGCGAGTCGCCGTGATTAAGCGAGGGGCGGCCCACGAGGCGGATCCGGCCTCCTTTGAGATCGACTGGCAAGCAGAACAGGAGCGTCTCCGGGCGCAGATAATCATGGCCAGGCAGCTTCTTCCCCGGGTCAACATCTCCGACGATATACTGGCCCTTATCGCCCGCATCTGCATCGCTATGAACGTCGATGGTCATCGCGCCGACATAGTGATCATGAAAACCGCCTCCACCCTCGCCGCTTTCCTCGGGAGAACGATAGTTGACGAAGATGACGTGCGCGAAGCGGCTGAGTTGGCCTTACCCCATCGTATGAAACGCAAGCCCTTCGAGGACCAGAAGATGGACGAGGACAAGATCGAGGAGGCGATTAAGCAGTATCAGGCGGATCTGCGACAGAAAGAGGAGACGTGCAAAGCGAAGAGCGAGAGTGATGCGGAAGCAGACGATGGCGATCCTTCCGAGCAGAACGGCAACGTCGAGGAGAAGGTCTTCGCCGTAGGCAAGTCATTCTCGGTCAAAGACCTGCAGTTGCCCAAGGACCGCACGCCCAGACAAGGCTCCGGGAGAAGGGCGAAAAGCGTCAGCACATCCAGATCCGGACAATACGTCCGCACCTCTATTCCTAAAGATGGAACGCGTGACATCGCCTTCGACGCCACGCTTCGGGTTGCCGCACCTTTCCAGTCCGAGCGAGCCCGAAATGGCGTAGCTCTCGAGATTCACCCGGCCGATATTCGCCAGAAGGTCCGCGAGTCGAAGGTTGGCTGCTCTATTCTTTTTGTCGTCGATGCCAGCACGTCGATGGGTGCCCTCCAGCGAATGGTCGCCGTGAAAGGAGCCATTCTCTCCTTGCTCGTCGACGCCTATCAACGACGGGATAGGGTGGGCCTGGCCGCCTTTAGGGGCGAGGGGACCGACCTGCTCCTCCCGCTGACGAACAGCGTTGAGATGGCAAAGAACCGCCTCGAACAGTTGCCGGTGGGCGGCAAGACGCCGTTGCCTCATGGCTTATCCTTCGGCTACGAGATGCTCAAGAGGGAACAGCAGAAAAACAAGAACACCCTGCCTCTAATGATTTTAATCTCCGATGGCCGGGCCAACGTGAGCATGAGCGGCGAATCGCCCGCCGAAGAATCAAGGCGTATTGCCGCCCGGCTGCCGGCCGCCGGCATTCGCACGGTGGTGGTCGACACGGGCCAAAACTACATTAACCTCGGTTTGCCACGCGAAATCGCCAACCTGAGCGGTGGGCTCTACTTCAAGCTCGAGGATCTCGAGTCCGAAACCATCATCAGCCTGATCCACGAGGAACCCGCCTACGATCTCCACTGCCGGGCCTTTGGAAACTGACGAGTGGAATGGCCGTCTGACCCCGAGGTATAATAAGCTTATGGAAAAGGACAAGACACCAAAACCGAAAAAGCCAAGGGGCATAGCCCGCACCGTTTTGATGGGCCAGCGGTTTTGGCAGCAAGCCGAGCGAGATCTCGAGAGCGCAAGGTTGATGCTCCAGCCGCGCTGCTACTACGTTGCCGTCTATCTGGCTCATCAAGCGAGCGAAAAGGCTCTTAAAGCAGCGCACTGGCACCTGCGAGGCGAAGAACCACCCTGGCGGCATGATCTATGGCAATGCGCTGAGGGTTTAGTCGAATCTTCCTGTGAGTTGCCCCAACACATCGACGAGGCAATCGCCTATTTGGAGCCGATGCTAGTGCGTAGCCGCTATCCTTCCGGTGAGAAAGCCATTCCTATACCCGCTGAACTCATAGACGGCGAGGACGCCGAAATGTCCATCAGCGCTGCCGAGGAGGTGATGACATGGGTCCAAACGTTGCTGCAGCAACCACCGGGCAAAACCAGGTTAAAGAAGACATCCTAGTCGAATTTGCCCAATTGATGCATAGGCAATATAGGGCACGCCTGTATCTCTTCGGTTCCAGAGCCCGTGGCAACGCTACTTCGGAAAGTGATTATGATTTGGTCGTTGTCGCCAAGGCTTTTGGCGAACAACATATCTTGCATCGCGCTCCCGATAGACGCTTGCTCTGGCGCGAGGCCGGCGGCTGGGGCATAAGTCTGGATCTGCATTGCTACACGCCGGAGGAGTTCAGGGCGGAAATACGGGGACTCGGCTACCTTGGCCAGGCGAAGAGGCGGGGAGAATTGGTCGCCATCAAGACTTCTGCGGCGCAGAAATCAGTAAAACAGGCGAGTATTAGTCCTCCGGTCCCCAACTGAAAGTCGCGCCCCGGATCGGGGGAACACTGGCGCGAGGCCAGCTTCTAAGAGACAGCCAAATTGCCGCCGGTGCTGGTTTGTAGGCGCGGCCGATTTGCCTTTAGCCGCTGAGTCAAATTATCTTGTTGCCCTAAGAAGCATGAAGGAAACAAAAGTGGTGAAACCGGACCCGGTGGGGGAGAAGGTATACAAAGTCCTGGTGCCGATCGCCGATCCCGTGAACGCTCGAGACCTCATGCGGATCGCCGCGGGCGTCTCGGACAAGAAACGGGTCCGGGCCATCGTCCTTGGCGTAGTCGAGGTCCCCGAAGATCAGAGTTTTGTTGGGGCAACCGGCCTGGCGCGCCGGCAGCGCCGCCTTCTCCAGCAGGTCGCCTCCTTGGCCGAGGCCGAGAACATCGAGATCAGGATGATGGTGCGACTGTCCCGGCAAGCCTGGCAGGGAATCCAAGAGGTTGTGTTGGAGGAAGGGGTAGACCTGGTCATCCTTGGCTGGCGCGGCGAAACCAGGTCCGATGACAAGATCTTCGGCACGACCATCGATGAGATAGTTAAGAATCCCCCCTGTGACATCGCTCTGGTCAAGCAGAAGGACCTTACACACTGCAAGCGAATACTGTTGCCGGTGAGAGGCGGCCCGCACGCCGAGTTAGCCTTACGATTGGTAGTTAGTCTGGCCGAGAACCTCGAAGCCACGGCCACCGTGCTTCACGTCGAATTGACGGGGGCCAGCCAGAGACGCCTTGCCAGCGACCGACGCAGCTTCGCCGAGTTTGCCTCTCTAATCAGCGGATCGCCACGAGTAAGAAGCCTTAGAGTGACCGCCGCCTCGGTGGAAGAGGCCATCCTGGCCAGTCTAGCCGACCACCAGCTTTTGGTCATGGGCGCCGCCGCCTTCCCTGCCGATAGCCAACCTTACCTTTTCGGGGCCGTAGCCGAAGCCGTGGTGTCGAAGGCCCCGGCCACCGCCATGGTCGTGAAAAGTCGCAATCCGGTCGACCCGGCCATCTTCGAGGACCGACCCGAGCCGCTCCCGGCGCTGGTCGACAAATGGTTTGGCGAAAACACCTTTCACAATCGCGAATTCAGCCGCCTCGACGATCTGATCGCCCTAAAGAAACAGCAGAACCTGACGGTCGGCCTCCTTCTCCCCACCCTCAACGAAGAAGACACAATCGGCGCCATAATCCGCAACCTCAAGTCCGAACTCGTCGAATCCAAGCCGTTTCTCGACGAGATCGTGGTGATCGACGGCGGCTCCACCGATCGAACGTGCGAAATCGCCCGGGAGCTGCAGGTTCCGGTGTACCGGCAGGAAGAGATCCTGCCAGAGCTAGGTGGAGTCATGGGCAAGGGAGAGGCGCTGTGGAAGAGCCTCTATGTCATGAACAGCGATATCATTGTGTGGCTCGACGGCGATATCCGAAACATCCATCCCAAGTTCGTCTACGGTCTGGTTGGTCCCCTGCTGAGAGAACAGCGCATCCAATTTGTGAAGGGCTTCTGTCACAGCCCGGTTCCCCACGAGGGATTCTCCTACGACACGGCCCGCGAGCAGGTTACCGAGCTTACTATTAGGCCCCTATTGAACCTGTTCTTCCCCGAATTGTCGGGGATCATTCAGCCGTTGGGTGGAGAGAACGCCGTTCGCCGGGGAGTTCTGGAATCTGTGCCGATTCATACCGGCTACGGCATGGAAATGGCCCTTCTCATCGATGTCTTCGAACGCTTCGGCTTGAGTGCCATCGCCCAGGCCGATCTCGAGGAAAAGGTAGACAGAGTGCGTGAACTCATGGCCATGAGCAAAGTATCTTTCGCCATCATCCAGGTCGTTATCAAAGAACTGGAGGAACGCAGCAAGGTCCGCTTGCTAGAAGACGTCAACAAGAGCATGAAAGTGATCAACTACGCCGATACCGGTACCTTCAGTCTCGAGGAAGTCGAGATCGACGACATCCGGCGCCCGCCGATGATCACCTCTCCCTCCTACGTGGCAAAAAGGAGTCAAAGCAAGAAGACGGTATCACCTCTG
>JAUSEJ010000709.1 GCA_030650265.1 Dehalococcoidia bacterium
ATAGCCAGCGCGGCTTCCTATAAACCTAATCTGACCGTGCATACCCAGGCGATGGACAGGAAGAGCATGCAGCGGCTAAAGGATGCGGGGCTTGACAGTTTGAGCGTCCAAACGGAGGCGTGGGAACCCCATATCTTTAAGGCGGTATGTCCGGGGAAAGCCAAGCATGCGTCGTATGAAGCCTGGCTAGAAGCCGCTCAAGAGGCGGTAGATGTCTTTGGCGCCGGCAATGTGGGACAAAAGATCATCGCTGGTTTGAGTATGATGCCTGAGAATGGCCACAAGACCTGGCAGGAATCCCTTGCCTCCCATATTGAAGGGAATTCCTGGATGATCAAGAACGGAATCATTCCAAATTTCACGAATCTGCGGCTGCCGCCGGGGTCCGTTTATGCGGCGGATCAGTCCCTTCGGGAGAAACTACCACCTACCGAGTACTACCTTGACCTGATGAAGGCTCACGACGAGGATATGCTGGAACACGGCCTATATGAGAAGATCAACAGGCTATTCAAGTGTGGCTTAGACTGCGCCTCGGGACCATACTCGTGCGAGATTGGCATGCTGTCGGTAGCGGGGGATGTTGGCACTTGGATGGGGTCGGTCGTTCCTTACGAATTCAATTGGCTGGCTCAGTTCCTTGACTCGATAAAATCGACGGCAAAAACCGAATAGGTTGAGTGTCCGTGAATCCAAGTACGACAATTGGTTGCACATAGCGAATAAAGGAGGGAGTTCAATGAGAACGCGATCCGGGTTAGGCGGGCTACTTTTGTCGGCTATTATGTTAGGCTCTCTGGCCTTGGCGTCCTGCTCGCCAAGCACCTCAACTTCATCTGAGGCGCCGGCGGTAGGAACGAAGCCGTATGGCACGCTGATTATTGGTGGGCAATTTGGCACTGGTCAGCTCGATCCGTTGATTGCCAGCGGCGCGACGTTTTCCAGTATCAGCCGCGTTGTATTCGACGTACTGGTGGATTATGCTGACGACGACAAGGTCGTGCCGGGTTTGGCGGAGCGCTGGGACATCGCCCCCGACGGCATGTCTCAAACCTTCTACATCAGGAAGGGGGTGAAATTCCACAATGGCGACGATATGACCGGCGCCGATGTTAAGTTCAGCATCGAGAGGATGCTGGCGCCTGAAAGTACATCCCAACAGGACGCAGCTACCTGGCGCGGGGCAATTGCCGGCATAGACCTCAAGGATAACTACACAGTAGTGCTTCGCATGAAGCAGCCTCAATTCGACATGTTGAAGGGTATCGAAGGGGGTATGGGGTCGGTGGTACCCAAGAAGTACATCGAGGAGAAGGGAGTAGAGTACTTCCGGAAGAATCTTGTGGGCAGCGGCCCCTGGAAGGTTCTCAAGTTCGATCTCGGCTCCCGTCTGGAGGCGGAGGCTGTGGACGATCACTGGCGGAACGTGCCCAAATTCAGGAATCTAACGCTGCTCAGCGTCTCCGAGGAAACAACCGCCGTTTCTATGCTCAAGACGGGTGAATTGGACATTGCCCTGATTTCGCCTGATTCGGTCCCAAGTCTTAAAGCAGTGGGAATACGAATAATCTCCTTCGATAGAGGCACAAACTACTACGCGCAGGCGTTCTATGACTATGATAATCCCGGGAAGTACCCGCTTGGCGACCTTAGAGTGCGGAAGGCCGCGCAGCTAGCGATAAACCAGCAAG
>JAUSEJ010000720.1 GCA_030650265.1 Dehalococcoidia bacterium
GCGATGGCCTTCAGCTTCTTGGCGCCCATAACCGCTCCGGGACCGTTATGGCCAGCTACGTGGCCCTTGTCCCCTGCTACGGCAGCAAACTTCACCATGTTTTCTCCGGCAGGCCCGATGCTAAACACGCTTAACTGGGAATCCCTCTTTCCCAGCTCAGCGGCAATGGCATCCTGCGTCTCCCATGTGTCCTTGTCAGCCAGATGCGAAGCGTCCCTAATCTCCGCCTTGCCCTCGTCGAGGTAGAGATAGACCAAATGATCCGACGCGCCCTGAAACACGATGGCGTCGTAGCCGTTGAAGCGCATGTAGGCTCCGAGAAAGCCATTGGCCTGAGTAGAAGTCGCACCGTTAGTCATCGGCCCCTTGGTCACAATGGATATCGTGCCCGAGCCCATGACCTTGGTGCCACCGAAAGGGCCAGAGCCAACTATGAGTCGATTCTCCGGATCGGACCACTCCACACCTGGAGGTACCTCTTCGTAGAGAATCTTTGCGCCGAGACCGGTACCGCCGATGAATTTGCGCATGGTCGCAGCGTCGACGGACTCATCCCAGAGTTTCCCCGTGCTGAGATCGACACGAAGAATCCGACCTTCATAGCCCCGATCACTATTCGCCACCGCGCACTGAACCTCCTAACGTAGCACCTTCGAGATTACTGCCTAGTCCTTAATCTTCTGCCCGTCTTCGGGGAGCAACCGCCCCGAAAATCGTATCGGAACCTCGCATGACATCGCCCACGCCCTCTCGCTACACGTGAATGACCTCTGCGCCCACTTCGGCAAGATGCATTCCCACGGCAAGACATCTCCCAGTCCCTGTCAAGCGAGAATCCTCGCATTGTCAGATAATACCTTCGTCCCGCAAGCTCTCGACCTCCGCCCAACTGTAGCCGAGCAGGTCGACCAGAATCTCTTCTGTGTGCTCCCCCAGTTCTGGCGCTGGCCTACTGATTCGCCATGGTGTCTCCGAGTATTCTATAGGAAAGCCTGGGAACTTGATCTGTCCCAGTGTTGGATGGTCCCAATCTATGATGTATCCGTTTGCGATCACCTGTGGATCGCTGGCAAGGTCGGCATATTTATTTACAGGGCTCACCATCACATCGGCCGTGCTGAGAATCCCCATCCACTCGTCCACGCTTCTCGCGGCAAATATGGGCTTTAGGATCGCCATCAGCTCCGCGATATTCTCCCTTCTCTCCACATGGGTCTTGAAGCGGG
>JAUSEJ010000732.1 GCA_030650265.1 Dehalococcoidia bacterium
GGTCAAAAGGTCGAGAACGACGCCGTGGCCTATATTAGGAGCCTGGCGAGCCAGAGGGACCGGAACGCCGATTGGGCAGAGTCGGCTGTACGTGGCAGTGTATCGTCCACCGAGAGCGATGCGCTCCGGCTCAAAGTAATCGACATGGTGGTTCCCGACCTGGATACACTGATGAATAATGTCGACGGGAGAATGATCCAGCTCATCAATGGCTCCACCGTGATTCACAGCAAAGGGATCGAAGTCACTTTCCTCGACCAAAACCTGGTGGAGCGTTTCCTGTACCTGATCAGCGATCCGACCATCGCCTACCTACTCATGGCAGTCGCTCTTCTCGGCTTAATACTCGAATTGGCCAGTCCCGGGGCTATCTTGCCAGGTCTTGTTGGCGGCGTTTGCTTTGTCTTGGCCCTCTTCGCTCTTGGCATGCTGCCCATCAATCTGACGGGCGTTCTTCTCATCATCCTCGCCTTCGTTCTCTTCATTGCCGAGATTAAAATAATTAGCCATGGCGTGCTCACGCTTGGCGGCGTGATCTCCCTGGTTGTCGGCTCATTCATGCTGATCGACAACAGCAATTCTGATATGGAGATCTCGCGACCGGTGATCTTCGCCGTAGTGCTGACCATTACGGCCTTCTTTGTCATCGCCGTGAGGGCAGCCGCTCAGTTGAGGCATCGCCGGCCGCGAACGGGGATTGAAGCCCTTATCGGGAAGACCGGTGTAGCTCGCACGGCGCTGAATCCTTCGGGGATGGTGTTTTTCGACGGAGCGAGATGGACGGCAGTCGCCAGGGGAGAGCCAGTTTTACCCGGCGACACCGTCAAAGTGGTGGCGATTAGCGGCCTCACTTTAGAGGTCGTAGGAATACGGCTGGAAGGAGATTCAAATGTCTGACGCGGTTAGCACTCTGGCGTGTGTAGTTGGCGTAGTTGTACTGTTGGTCATCCTGTTCCTGGCCTCGGCGGTCAAGATCGTACAGGAGTACGAGCGGGGCGTCATCTTCCGTCTAGGTAGACTGGTGGGAGCCCGGGGACCCGGCCTCTTCCTGATCATTCCCATCATGGAGCGCATGATGAAGGTGGACCTTCGCACTGTCACTATGGAGGTTCCACCACAAGAGGTGATTACGAGGGACAACGTCACCGTCAAAGTGAATGCCGTTGTCTACTTCAAGGTTGTGGACTCTGAACGGGCCGTGGTGAGTGTTCTAGACTACATCCGGGCGACGTCTCAAATTGCCCAGACCACCCTACGTAGCGTTCTCGGCCAATCAGACCTCGATGAGATGCTCTCTCATCGGGAGGAAATCAACCAGAAGCTCCAGAAGATAATTGACGAGCAGACCGAGCCCTGGGGCGTAAAGGTCAGCGTGGTCGAACTCAAGGACGTCGAGCTACCGCAGTCGATGCAGAGGGCTATGGCTCGCCAGGCTGAAGCCGAACGGGAGAAGCGGGCCAAGATCATCCACGCTGCCGGTGAGTTTGAAGCGTCCCAGAAACTGGCCGAAGCGGCCCATGTGTTGGCGGGTGAACCCTCGGCTCTACAGCTCAGGTTCCTCCAGACCCTGACCGAGATTTCCGTGGAGAAGAACTCCACCATTATCTTCCCCGTGCCGATCGATATCATTTCGCCTTTCATCGAAAGCTATGCGAAGCAAAGGTTGTTGGGGAAATAGACCGAACGGTCTTTGATTTGCGGTTCGGAGCAGACGAATCTGCTTTGGCCTCTGCCAAAGGCCGGTCCGACGCCGTAGGGGCGAATCCTTCCACGGAAGGGTTTGCCCCTTGACATGGACCAGGTTATGGCCGCGCCCGTTGACGGCCCAATCGGTGGGGGCGTCCTTCCACGGAAGGATTCGCCCCTACCTTCGCTCCTCGGTGTCTTGCCCCTATTCGGCTCGTTCATTCCCCACGAATCAAACGATCTTTCCCACGATGAAAATAACAATACTTGACATGTCCAACAGTTTACTGTATATTATCAACAGTATAGTGTGTATGTCGCATTTACTGGCGCAGACTACGGTCCAAGGAAACGAATATGAACGATCCGAATCAGCAAGAGCAGTCACAGATCGGTGACATGTTAGCGACACTACGAAAGAAGAAGAGGTTTTCGAAGCAGGCGCTGGCGGAGGCGTCCACGGTGAGCGCCACCTATATCGGCCTGATTGAGAGCGGGTTCGACCCCAACTCTGGCCGGCCGGTCACGCCTTCGGCGAAGATCATCCGGGCTTTGGCGAGAGCCTTAGCAGATGGCGATGGCGAGGAGGAGAGCCATGTCTATGAGCAGATGATGACGGCGGTGGGCTACATGGAATCATCCACGGGGGTAGAGGTTCTGGCAGATCAGGCCCCACACCGCCTGGAAGAACAGGCCAGTCCGTATAGTCATGACGTGGTGACCTTGCGCGATCCCCGGCTCCGGTCTCACTGTCGTGCCGTGCTCGAGAATTGGGAGGATCTTTCTGCCAACGATCAGGCAGCAGTGCTATCCTTCCTGAAACTGGTCTACGACAAAAATCGCCTGCAAATAGGCAAGCCTTGATCGTCGGCACAACGAATTAAGAAATCAAGTCCCACACTAATAATAGGAGGTTAGTCATGTTCAACCCCAGGGCCTTCGAGAATTCTGCTCCGGAAGGCGTTGGCGTCCTCGAGGTCGCCGGCAAAGAAAAGACAGGAAAGCTGAATCGTTTCATTCCCCTCAAGATGACAATAGTAGGCGGTACGGTGGGCGGTCCATTGGCAGCGATGACCATTACCCACACCTACGGCTACCCGCGCTCCCTCTGTGACAAAGTGCTGGAGGCCGTCTACCGGTTCCCGCTGCCGGGCGACGCGGCCGTCACGGGCGTGCTGGTTGCCTTCGGCGACGTGGAGATCCGCGCCGAGCTAAAAGAACGGAAACAGGCCGAAGAGGACTACGCCGAGGCCAAACGTCAGGGCCGGCAAGCCGCCCTGGTAACCAGGGAGTCGCCCGACGTGTTCACGCTTTCGGTGGCGGGGATCAAGCCCGATGAGGACGTGACGGTCGAGACGTCGTACGTCCAATTGGCGAAAGCGGAAGGAACAGGCTGGACCCTGCGCGTGCCATTGACCACTGCCCCCCGGTACGTTCGCGCGGACGAAACGGGCTCCCGTCACGCCTCGGGCCAGCCCTTATTCTCCCTGCGCGACCCGGGCCACAGCTTCTCGCTCGATATCTTGCTGTCGGAGGCTAGAACGATCGAAAGTCCCACCCATTCTCTGGCTTCTTCTGACGAAGACGGGAGAGTACGGGTGCGCCTGAGAGACGGTACTGTCATCCCTGATCGGGATTTTGTTCTCCGCTGGGGCGCCCGACAGGAGCGAGAAAGGGCCGCATTGTCCGTCCTCACCTATGAGGATGCGGCGGCAGGCTATCAGTACTTCCTCGCCCAGGTGGCGCCGCCGGCCAGCGTGAAGAAAGAGAACCTTGTTCCCCGGGAGATCGTCCTCCTCGTGGATCACTCTGGCTCGATGGAGGGAGACAAGTGGCGGGCAGCAGACCGCGCCGTAAAGAACTTCCTCTCGACACTCACGCCTCAAGACACCTTCGCCCTCGGTTTGTTCCACACTACTTGCCAATGGCTCTCCCCTCAGGTGGAGGCGGCGACTCCCGGGGCGCTGAAGAAGGCCGCAAAGTTTCTCGATGATAATCACGACAGCGGCGGCACCGAGCTTGGTACAGCGCTAGAACAGGCGCTTGGTCTGCGTCATACGGGAGGGCTCCGCTCCCGTCACGTCCTCGTCATCACCGACGCCCAGGTCAGCGATGAAGGCAGGATCCTGCGCCTCTGCGAAGAGGAGACGCGACGAGCCGACCGGCGGCGGATCAGCGTAATCTGCATCGACGCAGCGCCAAACTCTTTCCTGACGATCGAGATGGCCCGCGTTGGCGGCGGCGTGGCGAAATTCCTCTCCAGCGATCCGTTGGATAGGGACGTCGCGTCTTCCCTCAACGAATTGTTAGCGGACTGGCGCCAACCCGTTGTAACCGGACTGCGCCTTGAGGTCAGTCTCCCCTCCGTTCAGGCCGCCGGTCACCAGACGTTCCCAACAACCCTGTCCGGTTGGAGCGCCATCGACATCGGCGACCTCCCGGCCGGCAGAGCCACCTGGGTGGCCGGACGGGTCAAACGGGAAGGCAGCGATCCGGTGAAATTCCGCGCCATCGGGGCGGGCGACATGGTGATTGCCGCCGAGGAGGAGACCAAGATCTCCTCTTTCGCCAACCCGGGCATCAAGGCGCTGTTCGGGGCCGAGCGGGTCCTCGGTCTCGAGTTCCTGCTGACCTCAGGCCAGGACGTGGATGACACTTTGCAGCGCCTTGGCTACGGGTCCCTGGCCGCGCTATCCCGGCAGGGCAGACGACCAGTCTATCAGGAGAACCTCACTGTCGATAAGAAACAGACTCTGACCGGATTGCTGGTTGCGGAGTCCCTGGCATACGGCCTCCTGTCGTCCGTGACCGGCTTCGTGGCCACGCGCACCGAGGCCGGCAAGGTCATAGAAGGCACGGTGCCGGTCGCCAACGCGCTACCCGCCGGTTGGTCCAGCGATTTCGCCTCCCCGGCGATGGGGACGTCAGGGGCAGGAGCTCCTCAACCGAGTCAAGCTATGGCTTATTCGGTCCTATGTGAGGTGGCTCTCCCGTCTTCGACAGCCATGCCTCGTCTTCGTCAATCAATCGGCAGAGGGAATTTCCCGCCCCGAGTCGAGGACCTGATCGAGGTCCTCAAGCAGGAACTCGCCAACGTGATGGGGAGAGGGAATATCGATCGGCTTCGGCACGAGTTCCTGGTTATCAGGGAACAGTACCATCATTTGGTGAAGGGGAGCCAGGCCCCGACTATCCCGTATTGCATGCCGGTTGAAGAGGAGGAAACGCCCGACCCGACGCGCCTGAGGGAACAAATCGACCGGCTGATGAACGAGGCCGAGGGACTATGGCACGAGATCGATCGTGAGCTACAGGAGCTGCAGCGCATCGATCGAGTCAGGCAGGACATCGAGGACCGCAAGGACCAATACACTCGCTTTACGGTCGGAACTATCGATCAACAAAAGCAGTTAGAACTGACGCAGATGACCGGAGAACTCCGCGGCCTGATGAACGAAGTTGAGGGACTGAAGCGCGAGCTGGATCCCATGCTTCATGACCTTGATTTGCTGAACCGCCCGACATCGCCGCTTCGGCTCTTCGCCGGAACGCCGGATTTTCAGAACGGTCATGCCGTGTTGTTTAACGAGCGGGCGCCGGTAGGCGTCTATACATGGCTGGAGATAAGGCAACCGGAACCCTTGCAAGACCTGCTTGAAGGACAGGTCAGGATCGCTCTAGCCGTTAGCGGCTTATCCTCCCAATCTCTGGATTTCCAGTTGAAGGATGTGGTGCTGGCAGAGGGCAAGTATCCCCTTGCCCTTGTCGTCGTGGATGGCGCCAGAATCACCCTTACCCTGGCTGACCGTGACGGCGCCTGGAGCAAAGCGACGCCCGAAATCGAAGTCTGGTTGACCTAGCGCCTCGCTCCGCCGAGTCCGCAGGCATCGCAGCCCCTCCCTGCCGTCCCTCCAACAAGGGACGGCAGGGCCATCATAGTGTTTCCAGTCGCCCCAGTCGGCCTTGCGTAGCGA
>JAUSEJ010000742.1 GCA_030650265.1 Dehalococcoidia bacterium
TTTGCTCTTGAGTAGCAGCGGTGGCGGAGAATTCTTCCCATTTCAGCACCTTCAGCCACTCCGGAGCGTATCCCTCGCTATCCATCCATTCCACCATGCGCCGGGTGCCCTTGGCGCCAATAACACCTCCAGCGAGCATCCAGACAATGAAGCCGTCGGCGCAAGGGAAAACTGTCTTGACGTGGACCGGACCAAACTGTCGCCAGGTTCCCTGACGTCCTTGGTTGATATGCGTGAATTCCCACATTTGAGAAGTGTTGGTTAGCATCCATGCGGGAGGTTGTTGCATGGACTGGTCGACGTGCTGCCCACATCCAGTGCGCTCGCGATAATGGTGGGCGATAAGGCAGCCAGCGGCCGCCGCCGCAGAAGCGTGAAAGTAGGCTTGCGGTGCCAAACTGATGCGCAGAGGGGCACGATCAGGCTCGCCACAAAGGTGCATGTACCCGCCCATCGCCCAGGCGACGATATCGGAACCCTTATATCCGGCATACGGACCGGTCTGACCAAAAGGGGTGATTGAGGCGAGAATCAGTCGGGGATTTATCTCTTGCAAAGAGGAGAAGCCGATGCCCGACTGGTCCAACTGTCCGGGGGGGAATCTCTCTATTGCGAAGTCAGCCGTGCGAACGAGACGACGGAAAACATCTCGACCGTCGTTGGATTGAAGATCGAGGGTGATACTGCGTTTGTTCGTGTTCAGAGCGAACCAGTAGAGACTTTTTTCCGGGTCAGGCTCATCATGATAGAAGGGGCCAACAGAACGAGAGGGATCCCCGCCCGGGGGCTCGATCTTGATCACATCGGCGCCCAGATCGGCCATAATCTTGCCACACATTAGGCCGGCCTCGCCGGGCAGTTCTAATACTCGATAAGGGCTAAGCGGGCCGTCCGTGCTGCTCCCAATCTCGTTTAACAACTTGATCCTTCTCCTAGCATACTTAAACCTTACCCGGCCTGGCAGCATACAGACGTGTAGGAGCACCCACTGCCTGCTAATCCAGCTCGGATGCCCGCCTTCATTCGCTTCGAAGTCCCCTCAAACCAACCCAAATCCGTGAGTTGTCACAGACTTGGGCGTCATAAGTTGCTCGTCCTCGGACTCTATTTTGCGCAGTTCAGTAGATAGACCTTTTTTCACGGATGGCCTGATGACCAACCGGATTGCAACGAGCCAAAGGTGAACCGGCTAGCGTCCCTTGAATACAGGAGGCCGCTTCTCGGCCCAGGCTTTCCTGGCTTCCTGCGCGTCCTCGGAATTGAAGAGGATGCCGGAGGCGTTGGCGCAAAGGTCCTGTACGGTCTTCAAGTCAACGTCCAAGGCCCGGCGCATGATTCTCTTGCTGATCCACTGGACGAATGGCGGGCTGTCGATTATCTTCTTGCAGAGAGCCCGAGTCTCCGCTTCCAACTGGTCGGCTGGCACTAAGTGGTTGAGAATCCCCCATCGGTAGGCATCCTCGGCCTTGAGAAAACCGCCGGTATAGGCCAGCTCGAGAGCCCGTCCGAGACCAGCAAGCTTGGGGAGGAAGTAGCTCCCACCGTTCTCGACTATCTGCCCCGCGTTCTGGTAGGTGAAGAGGCGGGTGAACTCGCAGCCCATGCGAATGTCGCAGCGAAGGGAGATATCCATGCCCACACCCACAGCCGCGCCGTTGATCATGGCGATGGTTGGTTTCATAGTCTCCGACATGACATCGAGGTATGGATAAACTCCATAAAGGAAGTGCTGCCGGCTGGAATCCGGCCCATGCCCCTTTATGCGCTCGACCTTTTCTGCATTTCCAGCGAGGTCCACCCCGGCGCAGAAATGCTTGCCGACGCCCGTAATGACCATAACCCTTACCTTGGGGTCGGCATCACCCGCCCTCAAGTAGTCGCAAAGCGCGGCAAGGCCCTCGGGAATGAAGAATGAGTTTTGCCTGTCCGGACGGTTGAATCTGATCCAGAGGATACCGGAGTCCTCCGGCTCGTAGAGCAAGTAATCCACCATCTTAGGATCCATATCCCACCTCAAAGTTTTGGTTTCACTAGCCCGACGCTCCCGTCGTCTTGTAAGTTAAACTCATGCTCGATGTCCCCAAGGCGGCTTGAACCAATGCCTAGTAGTCCGCCGACTTAGCAATGATAATCTATTCTGAGGAGCGAGGGTGGCAATAGTGTGGTGGGGAGCGACGAAGAATCTGACCCTCCCCGCCATTGTTCGGATGTTATAAACCCAGCGGCCGATGGTACAGATTCTTCGTCGTCGCTCCGCCACGGCTCAGACAGATCGAAGCGTTTGTGACGGAGCACTGGAGGGCACTTCGCGAACCGTCCGAAACCCATTAACGGCCTCGGAACTTGATCCAAAGATCAGTTGTGAACCACTATGCGGGTATGGCTATCAAGCTATTCTCTCCCAGGCAGAAAAGCCGATCTTGGAAATTTCATTGACCGACTCACGGACAATACATCTAGGAATAGCGCATCCGACCGCTATCTGCTCCTGCTAGACCTTTTCGAAGATAGGTCCATCGACTATTAGCTCTGCCGTACCGTTGAAACGAAACCCCCTACGTGTTTCCCGTTCCTCGACCGCCACTGGCTACCCCTAGGTTTTTCTGGAGATTCTCGTAGGTATGCTTGAAAGTGGCATCGCTCCAGCCGATATGCTCGTCATCAATAACTCCGATGCCATATTTGGGACCAACATTCGGCAGTTCATGAGGTCCAATAGTGGCAACGTATGCCAGCTTTCCTGAACGAAGGCTGCTATCGAAATGCCCCGAAGGGACGCAATCTTGCAATCCTATTTGGCGTGGGACGCTGTCGCGTACGAAGCACCACCAAAGAGCATTCCCAACGGGGGCACCTTCGGCTTCACTCCACCAATCTTCGAGCTCAGGGCCAGAATCTGGTCCGGCCCCACAACGGCGATTGCAGCGTAATCATTCTTAACTGTGGCAGCGGCCTCGATCGCCAGCCTGGTCCTCTCGGGAGAGGCCGGCATGCCGTTGACCTTGTCGATCGACTCGTCCAACTTCGGGTTCTTGTAGAGCTTCGTAACACTTTTCGTGAAAGAGTATATCCTCCCCATGCCCAAGAAATCACGGTAGTCATATCCAATGTAAGACCAAACGCTGTCCCAAATGATAGGGTTGTGATTTGGCCTGAAATACGTTACAAACTGAGTATACTCAATGGGCACCAGTTGTGGGGTTATTCCTATCTTCTGCCAGTAACCCGCCATGGATTGGTTGAGCATGCTAAGGAGGCCTCCTGCCCCCGAGTCCCAGACTTTCATGTTGAAGCCGCTCGGGCGCCCTGCCTCGGCCATGAGCTTTTTGGCCTGCTCGGGGTCATAGGGGTCCGGCTTCAGCACATTGGGGTCGAAGAAATATGCATTGGTAGAAACTGCGTGGACCACGGTTATATTCCCATACCCGAGAAGCAGCTTGTCGAGCATCTCTTGCCGGTTGAGAGCCAGTTGCAATGCTTTCCGCACTCTCACATCGCCAAGAGCATACTTTCCGGGATTGTCCACATCGTACCATGCGTAGACGAAATATCTCGTGCCGCCGAAGAAGCTTGTCACGCGTAGTCCGGCTGCTTTGAGGCCAGACACCGAGTCAGGAGTGATTGTGGCAAGGTCCAACTCTCCGGTCTTTAACATTGCAACCTTGGTCGATTCCTCTTTGACGTGAAGAACGGTGAGGTTCTTGAACTGCGGGACCTTGGTCTGGTCCCAGTAGTCCTCATTGGCCTCGAGGTCGAGGCGCACCCCAGGCTGATACTTTACGAACTTCCATGCGCCGCTGCCCACGGGGTTCGCTCTGAAGTATTCAATGCCCTTCTCCTCGATGTACTTCTTCGGCAGGACGGCCGTCATTCCCTCGACGTCTTCAAGTAGATCGAACTGCGGTTGTTTCAGGCGCAAGACGACCGTATAGTCGTCTTTCAGCTCTACACTGGCGATAATGGTGCGCCAGGAGGCCGAAGATTTGTACACTGCGTCTGGCGCCAGCATCCTGTCAAGGCTGAACTTGACATCGGCGCCGTTCAGATAGTCTCCATTGTGAAACCTAACCCCCTTCCTGATATAGAAGGTATAGGTCAGGCCATCCGTAGATATTTCCCACTTCTCCGCTATGTCCGGCACGTCCTGATTGGTGGTGCCTGTCGTTGTTAGCCCTTCGAATATGGCGCCATAGAAGTCGGGCACGACATTCACGCTAGCCGCGTCAAACCCCCCCGATGTGAAGTCCGCTGCGACTACGATGTTACCGTATGGCTTTGTTGTCGCCGTTGTGATCGACTGTGGTGTCGATGTCGACGTTGCTGAACAAGAGGCCAAAAATAGGGCGCCGACGACCATGAGCGCTATGAGCAACTCAGTTAACCTTGCGCATCGTCTCATGAAACTCCTCCTTTGCCTTATCGGCTTACTAACATGATGGAACACAGAACCCATGTCGGGAACGAAAACGCCGCCCATTTGAAATCGGCCCGATGCAACTACGATACTGATGTCCTAGGGTTTGAAGCCAGCCTGGCATCGTCTAGCACTGCATCGCCTACTTGGATTGGGCTATCGTCTCGAACGCCGCTTCGACTAGCGTGCCAGACGATAGCCCCAGGTCGCGGAACAAGGAATAACTCGCCCTACGGCGTCTTCACTGCCGTTTTCATCGAAGAAACAAAGTTAGCTAGCCAGTTCTGCCCAGACGGGACGCAATCTTCTACCCAAGCGCCAATGTCTCCGGCCAGAGCTAATATCCCAATGTCGCCTCCGTACATATTTGTGAAACAATCCATGGGGCAGTACATCAGCTTGTTAATCTTTTCGTACATGCCAGTCTCCATGCAAGCCTCATTATGGGCAGTCGCCACATCCAGACAGTACTCGGTGGGTGGAAGTCGCTTCTCTGAAAGCGCTCTATTATCCCCGTATACGGAGCCTGCTCCCAACCGCAGTTGTGTGAACGTAGTGTAAAGCCCGTTCTTGAACAGCCAGCGGAGCCCTTCGATGTGGTTATCGCGTGCTTCTTGCCACGTCTTGTGCCCATTATCAGGCATGAGCGTGACACCCGCTATGATTTTGCCTCCGACGTTCCCCTTCCCAAAGATGTCTACCGCTTCCAACATGGCTTCCAGCCAGCGCTCGTAGCGAGCATGTTTCGCCTTGCCGGGGCATATCTCCTCAAACAGTTCGCGACCCCATACCTCCATTTGAACGGTGATGCAGTCTATGCCTGCATCTTTCAGTCTCTGCATGTGCTCCCTGCTCTCCGCCTGACCGTGACAGGTGAGGTTAGGCTTGTAGGAGGCCGCACTGGCTATCTTCTCGGCAAAATCAAGCAGTATCTTTGTCTCCCGCTCGCTCTTACTGAAGCCACCCATCTCCATCCTGCCTTCGATAAACCTGGTATTGGCGGCTGCAATTCTATAGGCTTCGACCGTTTCCTCGAGGGAAATCGTAATAGCGTGTTCGAGGCCAATAGAGCGGGCGTCTTCCTGAGTGGAATTGTAGTTGCAGAACCTGCACTGCTCCCCGGTGTCGAAATACTGGCAGTACCGCACGGGAGCTATTATGAAGCAATACGGGGAAGATTGCCACCGGTTCACGAGTTTCGAGACGGGCGTCCCTTTGCTAGTGGTTGGCTCAGGCTCGGTGTTTTTCTTGGGATCGAGGAAATAGATGTCCTCTATCTTGTCCTCTCCTTGAAAAAGGGCAAATCTACCTTCCCTCACCTCCCTGACTGCATAATCGCTCTTAACATCCCCTTGGATTTGTACGCCTATGCCGTTCTTCATGTACATGTCTCTCGGCCGTCGGAAGAGCCCAGGCCTCAACTGGTCGGGCCTTTTCTCGATCAGTTCCTTCAGGGTCATGTCGTGACGGTAGCTCTGGTAGGTTCCATGGGCGGGCGCCCAATCGCTCACCTTGTCGAGATCATCGGTATCCCTCACGCCATGGACCAAGACATCCAACTTGATGATGATCTCCCGGGGAACGTCGGGATACTTTTTCTGCAACTCGTCCACTCGGGTCATTTGCTTTTCTCCTTTTGGCGAATAACTGCTTCCGTGGATTCGTGGCGTACCGCAAGATGCCACTGGCCCATTCTAACACGAGGGACAAGCCGTGTCCATATGCGAAATTATATATCGACTGTATATCGTGACCTTGGGTCAAAAGAGGCCCGCCTCGATCACCAGGCGAGCAAGAGCTGTGCGAGAGCCAATACCTAGGCGGGTGTAGATGTGGTGGAGGTGAGTGGCAACAGTGTGGCGGCTAAGGACCAGGCGCTCCGCGATATCGGGCGTGGCCAAACCATCCATGACCAGTCGCGCTATTTCGAGCTCACGC
>JAUSEJ010000743.1 GCA_030650265.1 Dehalococcoidia bacterium
ACGATGACCGACAATAATAGCGACCACTGCCAGGGAGGACATCCTGTCATAGTACGGGCCTGTCCTGACTGCGGAGACAGCCAGCAATGGTGTACCAATTGCGGGGCTGTGGTTGGCGGTGACTGCCGCTGCCCTGACGACGTTATCCGTCGTCAGTAGAGGAGAGGATCACGACCGGCGGGGGCTACGGTCCCCGTGTAGCACGGAGAGGGAGAGAGACGATGAGAACATACAGACAACAACTGGCTGACCTACTCAGGCGGCAGGAATACAGAGGTATGACCGGGCAGATAACAAGGCGGGGATATCCGTCTGACTACCGCTGTGAGGTAGTGGCGGAGTTATTTGCACCGGGTGGTGACAGGGTTGTCACCATCTATCTGGTACGGCCAGATGGACAACTCGCATATGGATGGTAGACGACCGGCGGGGGCTACGGTCCCCGTGTAGCTGGAGGGAGAAGGCTAAGATGAGCGGGCATGAAGCGGTCAGGGAACTATACAAGCTGGTGACGGTCGCCACTAACCCGGCGGAGCATATCCGCTGGGGCTATTGCAACGAGTGCGAGAGGCTGGCGGCATGGACACCCGCCGGCAAACTTCTGTCGCCATGCCAGTGCGACCGGGTGCACGTCCACATCGGATACCCGGAGAAGCCTCTGCCGTGGGAAGCGGCGCGGGTCGCAGAAGAGGAGGGCGTCAATGGCTGACATCACCGGCTACGAGCACACCTGCCTTCGATGTGGGCGGGTCTGGCGGTCTTGGGTCGAGAGGCCCAAGGCTTGCCCCAGATGCAAACAGAGGCCCTTCGAGCCTCGGCAGCGGCTGTATGCGCCGAGGCCAGGGCGCAAGAGACCGGCGATATTGAGAGAGGAGGCCGACAATGCTGAATAACAACGGCAAAGGGCTTTACCATATCGGCGACCGTCACGAGCTGCCCTGCGGCTGCGTCGAGATTGCCGACGTTGTCGGCTATACTCTCTACGTCAAGCCCGGCTGCCGCTTCGATGACCGGGCACAGGCGGCGATCCGGGGCTACAACTATCGGGCATGGCGCGACCTGCCGGACCTGGCCTAACCCAAACATCGGCGGGCTTGCATCGGCCTTCGAAGGGCTGGTGCTGGCCCGTCGATTCTCGTTTTGGCGAGTTTTGGGAATTGGCCTTGTAGGGTATTGACAATACCTTACCGACGTGGTACCATATAGGGAATAGGAGGTAGGAATGAGAACAATCCGATTGCCAACATACCATTGTCTCAGATGCAATCACATCTGGCATCCACGCAAGCCGCAGCGACCGGCTATCTGTAGCGCGTGTAAGTCGCCATACTGGAATGTTCCCAAGGCAGACGATCCAGAACGCTGAGGAGGTGGCTTGGAGGTGAGGAATGGATCTAATTGACGCGTTAAGCGTGCGACAGGGGCACACGACGCAGGGTGAGTTTGCCGCTTTAGTCGGCATCAGTGAGACTACCCTGAGTCGAATATACTCGGGGGAGAGGCAGATCGGAGAGGAGACGGCTAGGCGGATCGCGAGAGCGTTCCCATCTCTGCAATATCTGGTGATGGGGTATCTGATGACCAAAAACGACGACACGGCGAAATAAGAGAGGCCCGACGGGGGAAAACGTCGGGCCTAGAGAAAGGAGAGTTAAGATGACTACAAATCATAGTACCACGGCAAGTCCTCTCCGTCAAGCCATCCTGCAACTCCATGAGGTTGAGGATCGGTTGCGGGGGGCATATGGCTATCCCGCAGTGACGGCGCCCCAGGTCGAACGAATCACCCGCATCGTAGCAAAGGCACTCGATGACCTCGACTATAGGCTCACCCGCACGGAGCAGGTCGAAGACGTGCTCGCCAGGAAAATCGACAACATCGACGAGCGGCTTGGCCAAGTTGCTTTCCGGCAACCGAGCATACGAGGATCGCATAAGGCTGAGGACGCCAGCTTCGGCGTGCAGAAAGAGGCGCAACCGTGAGAACAGACCACACGGCCCGCAACATGATGTGGGCGGTACTCTTCCTCGCCTTCGTCCTCCTGCTGGCGCTGGCGGCACAACCAGAGATCATAACGGAATGGCCGGGGAGGTAGGGCGATGGAGCGATGGCTACAGACTGGAGAGAATGACTGCCAGCGATGCGAGAGGCTGCACCAGTACACTCAGGCCGAGTGTATGGAGAGGTGCGGCGGCGGGATGGGCAGCAGCACGGGCGACATCACCGCGAAGGATATGGCAACGATGGCGGAGAATACCCGACAGGCCATTGGGCGGCACGAGGCGCTGAGAGCATATTGCGGGAGGTAATACGGGAGTTGAGGGGCGAGCAGGCAGAATACGAAGGAGGGAAGAAGGATGACAAACGACCGGGCGACTTGGGGACAGGGTAGGGGGGAGGGGCCAGACATGGCCCTAATGGAACAGGTGGTAGTTGGCGGCGACTTGGAGAAGATGTCACCGGCGCAACGGGTAGCCTACTACATGCAGGTATGCTCCAGTCTTGGGTTGAACGCTTTAACAAAGCCGTTCGACTATATCCGGCTGAATGGGCAGCTAACACTCTATGCCACGAAGACGGCGACGGACCAACTCGCAAAGGCGGGCGGGCTGAGTCTGCGAATGGTGAAGACCGAACGGGTA
>JAUSEJ010000745.1 GCA_030650265.1 Dehalococcoidia bacterium
GACCCGTTATTGGAATCCCAAGATGGCACCGTTTATTTTCGGCCATCGCAACAAGATACACATCGTCAACCTGGAAAAAACCGTTGTCATGTACAACGACGCGTTGAAGTTCGTGAGCAAGCTGGCCGCCAATAAAGGCACCATCCTGTTCGTGGCGACCAAGCGCCAGGCGCGTGAAATCATCAAGGAAGAGGCGATGCGCGCGGGTTGCCCTTTCGTGGATCACCGCTGGCTGGGCGGTATGCTCACCAATTTCCAGACGATTCAGTCGCGCATCGATTATATGGTCCGGCTGGAGGACCGCAAGGCGAAGGGCGAGTTCGAGTTGCTGCCCAAGAAAGAGGCCCTGCAACTGCAGGATAAAATGGCTCGACTGGTCCGTCTAATGGGTGGAATACGCGAGATGACGAAGCGTCCGAGCGTAATTTTCGTTATCGACCCCAATAAGGAAAGGTTGGCCATCGCCGAAGCTTTGCGCCTGGAGATCCCTCTGGTCGCTCTTGTCGACACAAACTGCAACCCGAACGAAATCGACTATCCCGTGCCTGCCAACGACGATGCCATTCGGGCCGTCAAACTCCTAAGCAGCAAGATCGCAGACGCTGTAATAGAGGGTCAGCAAATGAGGCAATCGTTCGAGGCTGAGGATGAGTCGGAGCAAGCGATGGATGCTGCCGAGTTGGATGAGGACTAGTACGATTCCTGACAGAGTGTATTGGGGGCGAAATACTAATAGCAATGGGGGGTAGCGTGAAGATTACCGCTAGCATGGTTAAGGAGTTACGCGATAAAACAGGCGCTGGCGTTATGGACAGCAGAAGAGCTCTCGACGAGACCGAGGGAGATATCGCAAAAGCGATCGATGTTCTGAAGAAGCGTGGCTTGTCCGCGGCGGAGAAGAAGGCCGATCGCGTCGCCTCTCAGGGCATGGTCGAGACGTATATCCACGCCGGCGGACGCATCGGCGCCATGGTCCAGGTCAACTGCGAGACCGACTTTGTCGCAAGGCTGCCCGAGTTTAGGGAGATGGTTCACAATATCGCCATGCAAATCGCCGCCAGCAATCCCAAGTACGTAAGGTTGGAGGATATGCCGGAAGGGTGCGCTGACGTACCGAACGAGGCGGTTCTTATGGAGCAGCCATTCATCAAAGACGCTAGCCATAAGATCGGCGAGATCGTTATCAACATGATAGCAAGGACCGGAGAAAACATCAGGATTCGTCGCTTCACGCGCTATGAACTGGGAGCATGAGCCGGACATTCTATCACCCGATCTACCGGTTGCATTCTCGTAATCAGACGTTTTTCACTCCAGTTGCTGCTGTGGATGAGGTTTTGAACCGGGGTTCGCATGCCAAAGGCTAGATACAAACGTGTCTTGTTGAAGTTGAGCGGCGAAGCCTTAATGGGCAACGCCGAATATGGGATCGATCCCCAAATGCTCAAGACAATCGCCTTGCAGATAAAGGCTGTCATCGGTATGGGGGTAGAAGTCGCCATTGTGGTGGGTGGCGGAAACATCTGGCGCGGCGCCCAGGCAAGCGAAGGTGGAATGGACAGAGCCACCGCCGATTACGCCGGAATGCTTGCCACTATTATAAACGCGCTGGCTCTGCAGGACGCCCTTGAAAAAGCGGATATCGTGACCAGAACGCAGACGGCAATGTCTGTTCAGGCGGTGGCCGAGCCTTACATTCGTCGTCGAGCCATTCGCCATCTCGAGAAAGGTCGAGTGGTCATTTTTGCGGCTGGCACCGGCAATCCTTACATGACCACCGATACCGCGGCTGCTTTGCGGGCAGTTGAGGTCGGTGCCGAAGTGCTGCTGATGGCCAAGAACAAGGTCGACGGCGTTTACAGCGATGACCCCCGCAAGTGCCCATCGGCGAGAAAATTCGATACACTAACTTACATCGAGGCGCTCAATATGGGCCTTCGTGTCATGGACAGCACGGCCTTGTCACTTTGTATGGAAAACAAGCTTCCCATTATCGTGTTCAATCTCCAGATGTCGGGCAATATTGAACGCGTGGTGAGAGGCGAGAAGATTGGGACAGTTGTGGCGAATGACGGCTAACTGCCGAATTGGCTGCCGAAGGAGGTAGTGGAAATGGTAGAAGATGTCATAACCGAATCGGAGAGCAGGATGGCAAAGGTGGTTGAGAGTCTTAGAAAGGACCTCGCCGCCATCCGCACCGGTCGCGCTTCCCCCGCTTTGGTAGAGCGAATTACCGTGGACTACTACGGCACTCCCACCCACATATATCAACTTGCGACAATTTCTGTGCCAGAGGCCAGGTTGATTGTCATTCAGCCCTACGAGAAGAACATGGTCGGCCCGGTAGAGAAAGCCATACTGAAGTCCGAACTGGGATTAACCCCCATCAACGATGGTAGGGTCATCCGACTTGGCATACCTCAGTTGACCGAGGAGCGGCGCAAAGACCTGGTAAAGGTGGTTCGACGACGTGTCGAGGAGGCAAAAGTGGCAGCCCGCAACATTCGCCGGGAAAGTCACGAAGACCTCAAAGAGCTTGATAAGGAGAAGATTATCTCACAGGATGAAGAACGCCGGGCGCAAGAGCGACTGCAGAAAGTGACCGATCATTTTATGGATGAGATCGATCGCGTGGGACAGACCAAGGAGGCAGAAGTTCTCGAGGTATGATGGGGTGATGGCGATGCAGGAAACGGAGACAGAATCCCAGAAGCTTCCCATTGTACCGGTTCATGTGGCGATAATCATGGATGGCAACGGGCGCTGGGCAGAGCAACGTGGTCTCCCACGTCTGGCCGGGCACAAGGCAGGCACGGAGAACGTCAGACGGATTGTTGAAGCGTTCATGGTTAACAAAGTCAAGTATCTTACGCTGTACGCCTTCTCCACGGAGAACTGGAACCGTCCCACTGAAGAGGTCACTGGCCTCATGGCTATCCTCAGGGAGGTTATCGAGAGCGAGTCACTCAGCCTCCATGAAAATGGCGTTCGTATCCGTCACATCGGTCGTTTCGATGGCGTGTCGCCTGAACTGCGTGAGGCGGTTCTGTCTGCGGTTGCCCTCACCGAACATAACGATCGCCTCAATCTTAACGTGGCTTTCAACTATGGCGGTCGGGCGGAGATACTGGATGCAGTCAGCCGGATGGTCGCTGCTGGAGTCGATCTGACGAGGATCGACGAAGATACATTCTCGGAGTTCCTCTACACCGCGGGATTGCCCGACCCCGACCTGATCATCCGGACCGCAGGCGAGATGAGGCTGAGCAATTTTCTCATTTGGCAAGCTGCCTACAGCGAGTATTATTCTAGTTCTGTATTTTGGCCGGACTTTGGAGAAGAGGAGGTTGAGAAGGCACTCATCGCTTATAGCCAGCGGAAGCGACGCTTCGGCGGACTTGAGCCCAGATGAGCAAATCTAGCCCCGGAATGATCTGGCTACGCATTGCTAGCGCGGCAATCGGCATCCCGCTCCTCCTTCTGATCATCTGGCTTGGCAACCCCGTCTTCTCCATCGTGGTTGGCGCAGCCGCCATCTGGGGAGGAGTGGAATTCTATGGCATGGCGGCGCGGGCGGGTTACGCTCCGCTCAGAGCTCTCGGGCTACTCTTCATCCTCCTATCGGCAGGAAACGCTTATTATGATGGCGCATATTCCCTGCCACTTGTCACGGCGGCGGCCATTCTGTCTCTGGTCTTGCTACTTTTCCGCCAGAACATTGAGCATGCCCTCGTCGATTGGGCAATTACACTCGCCGGCGTGATCTACACAGGCTGGTTGCTATGCCACTTCATACTTCTCGGCCGCCTTCAGAACTATGGCATGGCCCTGGTCCTGACTGCCCTACTTGCCACATTCGCGATAGACACGGCAGCATTCATCGTCGGTTCTACTATGGGCCGCCACCGCCTGGCGCCGAGAATTAGCCCGGGGAAGACGTGGGAAGGCTCGATTGGTGGATTTGTTGGCGGCGTGGTCGCCGTGGTCATTCTCGCTAGCCTACTGAATCTTCCACTGGACTGGTTTCAGTCTATCGCTCTGGGAGCCCTGGTCGGTATTCTCGCTCAGGTCGGTGATCTAGTTGAATCGTTACTTAAGCGAAGCACCAACGTCAAAGATGCCAGCGCTATTATCCCGGGCCATGGCGGCCTGCTTGATCGCGCTGACAGCCTTATATTTTCCGTGGTTGTGGTATACTACTATGCTATATGGATAATAAAGTGAAAAGGCTTGCTATCCTCGGGTCTACGGGCTCGATCGGTCGTCAGACTCTTGACATCGTCAGATCGCTGCAAGACCGGTTCGAGGTAGTCGGACTGGCGGGCGGGTCAAACCTTGAACTGCTGTCTGACCAAATCGCCGAGTTTAAACCCAGAATGGTTTATTGTTTGCGCGACGACGGATTGGCAGATGTTCCTACGACCGTTCGCCGGGTTAGTTTGACAGATATGACGACTCATCCCGACGTGGACCTGGTCGTTGTGGCCACCGCCGGGAAAGCGGGCTTGAGTCCGACCATGGCCGCACTTTCAGTGGGGAAGACGGTCGCTCTGGCCAACAAGGAAGTGCTTGTCATGGCAGGACATATCGTCGCGGCGGCAGTGGCAAAGGGCGGCGGCACTATCTACCCCATCGATAGCGAGCACAGCGCTCTCTGGCAGTGTCTCGTGGGCGAGATACCGGATCTCAGGTGCTGTCCTCCGGTGGCTCAAGTTGACAAGGGCCTGTCGCAGGTAAGCCGATTGATCCTGACGGCTTCGGGCGGGGCATTTCGCCACCTCGGCGAAACGGAACTGATTACTGCTACGGCAGAACAAGCCCTGGCTCATCCGGTTTGGAACATGGGGAAGAAGATAACCATCGATTGCGCCTCTATGATGAACAAGGGCCTGGAGGTAATCGAGGCGCATTGGCTATTTGGGATTCCCTATTCCCAGATCAATGTCATCGTCCACTATGAAAGTATGATTCACTCGATGGTGGAGTTTGTCGATGGGTCCGTAAAAGCGCAACTGGGCGTCCCGGACATGCGACTCCCTATCCAGTATGCGCTCACCTTTCCCGAGCGAATAGCCAACCCCGACATCCCGCGGCTGGATATCGCTTCCTGGACCCGTTTCAACTTCATCAGCCCTGATTTCAAGCGCTTTCCCTGTCTCCAGTTAGCTTTTGAAGCAGGAGCGAAAGGGGGCACCTATCCGGCGGTGCTTTGCGCTGCGGACGAAGTGGCCGTCAGCAGATTTCTCGATGGTGAAATCGGGTTCATGCAGATCCCATCTCTGATTGAAAACGTACTCTCCCGTCACTCTCCGATAGAAACGCCCTCCCTGGATGAAGTCGTGGCTGTCGATGAGTGGGCAAGGGAAGAAGCAACGCATTGGTTGTCGAGGTAACAATGGAAACAATTATTTCTTTCTTGGAAACGTTCATTCCCTTCGTGATAGTACTTGGCATTCTCGTGTTCGTTCACGAACTCGGCCATTTCCTGACGGCAAAGCGGGCAGGAGTCAAGGTTCTGGAATTTGGCTTCGGCTACCCACCGCGTCTCTTCGCGGTCCGGAGAAACGAGACTGATTACTCGATCAATCTACTGCCGCTGGGAGGCTTCGTGAGGCTTCTGGGCGAGGAAGACCCTTCCGAGCCGGGTAGCCTTGCCAGCAGGGGCGTGTGGACCAGGTTTGTCGTTCTCTGTGCCGGGTCGGCCATGAACGCCATTCTCGCCGTTGCGCTGTTCGCGATCAGCTTCATGGTTCCCCGTGACGTGACCACGGGACCGGTGGTCATTAGTGAGGTCGTAGCCAATTCGCCAGCCGAAATGGCCGGCATTAAGTCCGGAGATACCATCGTGAAGATCAACGATCGCCGGATTCAAAGCACTGCCGATGTTAGCTACGCTGTTCACCTCAACATTGGCAGCGAGACGACCGTAGTGCTGCAGCGGGATCGCTTTACGCAGAGTTCTGTCAAGCTGATTCCCCGCTGGAACTACCCGGCAAATCAGGGCCCAATGGGCGTGGTTATCAGCATGCCCACCGGATATAAAAGCCAGGAGGCCTATCCTATTTGGGAGGCGGTTCCCATGGGAATCCGCAAGAGCCTCGACATGCTGGTCATCACAAAAAATGATCTGGTAAGCATGGCTATCAGGCGAATTCTACCCGAAGTTGCCGGACCAATTGGCATAGCACAAATGACTGGCGAGGTCTCACGCATCGGTTTCGGCTACCTGGTGGAGTTTGCGGGCCTCCTTAGCATCAACCTGGCAGTCATGAACATGCTACCTATTCCCATGTTGGACGGCGGGCGAGTTTTCTTCGTGCTCCTTGAAGGAGTGCGGCGCGGACGGCGCATACCGGCGGAGAAGGAAGCGTTCGTACATATGGTGGGAATGGCGCTGCTGTTGGGTTTCGTCGCCCTGATTAGCTACTATGATATACTGCGTATCATCAAGGGAGAAAGTCTATTCCGCTGACAGGTCGCAGGCTTACAGTACCGATCAGAATAGGCAGTGTCACCGTAGGTGGCAAGGCCCCTATTGTCGTCCAATCCATGACAAATACAGACACGCGAGACGTTGCCGCAACGCTACGTCAGATAAACGAGCTAGTGGCCTGCGGCTGCGAAATAGTTAGATTGGCTGTGCCAGATGACCAGGCAGCCCGGGCTCTGGCCCTGATACGGCGCGAAGTAAGTATTCCTCTGGTCGCAGACATCCATTTCGACCATCGCCTCGCCTTGGCAGCCCTAGAGGCGGGAGTTGACGGCCTGCGTCTCAATCCCGGCAATATCGGACGGCGGGAGCACGTGGCCGCGGTCGTTCAGGAGGCAAAAAGAAGACAGGTGCCTATCCGCATCGGCGTGAATGCGGGAAGTCTCCCGAAGCCCGTTGGCGAAGAGCAGTCGCTCCCGATAACCGATCGGATGGTCGAGGCCGCTATGCGCCACATCGAGATACTGGAGGATTTGGACTTCGACCTGATCAAGGTTTCCCTGAAGGCCTTCGATGTTCCGACCACGGTGGAGGCCTATGAGAAGATGTCGGAGCGACGGACTTATCCCCTTCATCTGGGAATTACGGAGGCCGGTACGACAAGAGCAGGCTCTATTCGCAGTGCGGTGGGCATCGGCGTTCTCTTGAGCATGGGCATCGGCGATACGATCAGAGTCTCGCTGACTGCTGACCCCAAGGAAGAGGTCTTTGTCGCCTACGAGATTCTCAAATCACTAAATCTACGCGATCGGGGAGCCGTGATGATAAGTTGCCCCACCTGCGGACGAACGGAGATAGATTTGATCGGTCTCGCCAACGCGGTTGAGGCTAGACTGCAGTACATCGACAAGCCGATCAAGGTGGCCGTGATGGGCTGCGTCGTTAACGGGCCTGGCGAGGCAAAGGACGCGGATGTCGGTGTAGCAGGCGGGTCAGGTCGGGCAGTGATCTTTCGTAAAGGCGAGATCGTCAAGACAGTCGATGAGGCTGAGATTTTCGACGCGCTGATGAAAGAGATAGAGACAGTCGCCGCCGAGGAATAGGGGCGATCGAGGAGATTTTTTGGTGCGTTTATCCCGGTTATTTGGAAAAACCCAACGGGAAGTACCGGCCGAGGCCGAGAGTACAAGCCATCAACTAATGCTCAAAGCGGGCATGATCTATCAGGTGGCCGCTGGCGTCTATGCTTATCTACCCTTATGCTGGCGTGTTCTCCGAAAGATCGAACAGATCGTTCGGGAGGAAATGGATGCCGCCGGGGGGCAGGAGTTGATGATGCCGGTTCTCCAGCCCCTCGAACTTTGGCAGGAATCCGGCAGAGTCGAGGCTTTCGGCGACACCTTGTTCCGATTGGAAGATAGGCGAGAGCGCTTTCTCGTTCTCGCACCAACCCACGAAGAGGTAGTCACCGAACTGGTGAAACGCAATGTGAAGAGCTACCGCGATCTGCCGCTGATGCTCTATCAGATTCAAACTAAGTTCCGAGACGAGCCTCGTCCCCGGGGAGGACTGATCCGGGTTCGAGAGTTCACCATGAAAGATCTTTACAGCTTCGACGCGGACGCGGATGGTCTGGATCTAAGCTATCGCAAAATGCTGGCGGCCTATCACAACATCTTCCGTCGCTGTGGCTTGCCGTCACTTGCAGTAGAAGCAGACAGCGGCGCAATCGGGGGCAAAGACTCTCACGAGTTCATGCTCGTCGCCGAGACCGGGGAGAACCTGATCCTTTTCTGCGATCAGTGCGACTATGCCGCCAACGTGGAGAGAGCCGAGTTCGCCAAGGGCCACGCCGGGTTGGAGGAGCAGCGGGCTGTCGAGGAGATCGCCACGCCGGGAGTGAGAACGATCGAACAGCTAGCGAAATATCTCCGCTCACACGAGAGACAGACCATTAAGGCTGTGTTCTATGCGGCCGACGGGCAACTGGTCTTTGTCGTCATCCGGGGTGACCTGGAGGTAAACGACATAAAGCTGAAGAACACACTCAAGGCAAAGGACCTCCGCCTGGCCACGCCGGAAGAGGTTGACGCAGCCGGTTTGGTCGCCGGGTCTGCTTCGCCGGTAGGGCTCGTGGGATTCCAGATTATGGCCGACGACTCGGTAACCCTTGGCCGGAACTTTGCCGCCGGCGCCAACAAGGTCGACTTCCACCTTCTGAATGTAAATTACCCGCGAGATTTTGCTGTCGATACCATAGCCGATATCGCGTCGGCCCGGGCGGGAGATGCGTGTTCGAAGTGTGGCGGCAAACTACAGGCCACCCGCGGCATCGAGGTTGGACACACCTTTAAACTTGGCACGGCCTATAGCCTCAAGCTAGGCGCTTCCTTCGTGGACAGAGATGGTGGCCAGAAGCCGATAGTCATGGGATGTTTCGGCATCGGTATGGGCAGAATCCTCGCCGGCGCCATCGAGCAAAACCACGATGACAAGGGGATAATCTGGCCCGCTTCCATTTCGCCTTATCAAGTGCATCTCACCGCGCTGGGAATGGACAACCAGGTGGTCGCCGATACGGCTGAGATTCTTTACGCTGACTTCGAGAGAAACGGATTCGAGGTTCTCTTCGACGACCGTATCGAGACTCCGGGCGTCAAGTTCAACGATGCCGATCTTCTCGGCCTGCCCCTGCGGGTGACTGTCAGTCCCCGCACTCTCAAGGCCAACAGCGTCGAAATCAAGCGGCGTCGCGATAAGGACTTTAAGCTGGTGCCCGTTGCCGAGGCATGCGGCGTGGTCCGCGAGATGCTCGCTACCGATCTGGCGGCGACGCGGTAGGAACGCCCAAACAAAAAGGCACTGAGGCACGAAGTTACAGTACAACGAGATACAAGTTCAGCCTGGCGTCCTTGATGTCCTGGTGTCCTTGCGCTTGTTCTTCATTAAAGCAAATAGACCGGCGGGAGGGAGAGTTTCTATGAGAAGGAATCTCGTTCAGAAGATTCTCGGAGAGCATCTAGTGTCTGGAGAGCTTTGGCCGGGCGCCGAAATCGGTATTTCCATCGATCAGACACTTACGCAAGACGCCACGGGAACCATGGCCTATCTCCAATTCGAGGCTCTGGCGATCCACCGTGTCAAAACAAGGCTGTCGTTGAGCTATGTCGATCACAACACCCTTCAGGCAAGCCACGAAAACGCCGACGATCATCGCTTTCTGCAGTCCATTGCCGCCAAATATGGGATACTTTACTCCCGGCCAGGTAACGGCATCTGTCATCAAGTGCACTTTGAGCGATTCGGTGTGCCCGGTCAGACTCTGTTGGGTTCTGACAGCCACACGCCAACGGGCGGCGGACTGGGAATGATCGCCATCGGCGCCGGCGGCCTGGACGTGGCGATGGCAATGGCAGGCCAGCCTTTCTACCTCGCCATGCCGAGGGTCGTCCTCGTCAGGCTGTCGGGCAAACTGGGTCCCTGGGTTTCTGCCAAAGATGTGATCCTCGAACTGCTGCGGCGTCTCACTGTAAAGGGCGGCGTGGGCAAAGTCATAGAGTATGGAGGAGACGGGATCGCCAGTTTGGCGGCACCTGAGCGTGCTACGATCACCAACATGGGAGCCGAGCTTGGGGCTACCACCTCCATATTCCCCAGCGACGAGGTCACGCGTGACTTCCTCCGCGCTCAAGGCCGCGAACAGGTTTGGTCTCCTCTCGCTGCAGATCTTGATGCGGAGTACGACGAGGTGGTAGAAATCGATTTGTCCACTCTGGAGCCCCTAGTGGCCAGGCCCCATAGTCCCGACAATGTTTGCAGCGTGCGCGAGATCGAGGGCATGAAGGTCATTCAGGTCTGCGTGGGAAGCTGCACAAACTCTTCGTATCGTGACTTGATGACATTGGCCGGTATCTTGAAGGGCAAGGCGGTTCACCCTGATGTAAGCCTGACTGTTTCGCCTGGTTCGAAGCAGATATTCGGCATGATTGCCCGAAATGGGGCACTCGCCGATCTGGTGGCCGCCGGCGCGAGAATCCTCGAGAGCGCCTGTGGCCCCTGCATCGGCATGGGACAGGCGCCGGCCTATGAGGGGGTTTCCATCCGAACTTTCAATCGCAATTTTGAGGGACGGAGCGGCACTCCTTCGGCCGCCGTATATCTTGCCAGCCCGGAGGTAGCAGGCGCCGCGGCTCTGGCGGGGGTCATAACCGATCCCCGCAAACTTGGTGCGGCGGTGGTTGTTGTCCAGCCTGAGGCGTACCCGATCGACGACACCGGGATTCTAGCGCCGAGTGAGACTCCGGAGAAGGTTGAGATTATCAGAGGGC
>JAUSEJ010000746.1 GCA_030650265.1 Dehalococcoidia bacterium
TCGGCGCGGGCGACGAGGTTATTACTGTGCCCAATACGGCGGTGGCCACGTTCTGCGCCATAACCTTTGCTGGCGCCACGCCGGTGTTCGTGGATGTCGATGCAGAGACCGCCAACCTGGACCCGGCTAATGTTGAAGGCAAGATCACCGGGCGCACCAGGGCGATTCTGCCGGTGCATTTATACGGACATCCGGCGGAGATGGATCCGCTAATGGCTACGGCCAAAAGCTATGGCCTTTCTGTGATAGAAGATGCTTGCCAGGCTCACGGAAGCGAGTACAGGGGCAAGAAGGTGGGGACCATTGGCGACGCTGGCTGTTTCAGCTTCTATCCTAGCAAGAACCTCGGGGCCTACGGCGATGGCGGCATGGTGACCACCAACGATCCCTTGATCGCCGAAAGATTGCGGCTTCTCCGGCAATACGGCTGGCGACGACGGGACTACAGCGAGGTCAAGGGCTTCAACAGTCGCCTGGACGAGATGCAGGCCGCTATCTTGAGAGTCAAGCTTCGCCGTCTTGACGGATGGAACGAAGCCAGACGGAAGAAGTCGACTGTTTACGATGAGCTTTTGGCAGGCGCCGGGGTAGAACTCTCCATCGAGAGAACTGGTTGCAAGACCAACCGGCATCTCTACGTTATCAAAACTAATCGGCGGAACGCTTTGCACCGCTACCTGACGGATAGGGGCATTGGCTGTGGCGTTCACTACCCGACGCCAATCTACCTTCAGGAAGCCTATCTCGATCTTGGTGTTCCCGCCGGGGCCTGTCCGGTGGCTGAAGATCTTGCCGGGCGCATTTTGAGCCTGCCATTGTACCCGGAATTAGGGGAGGAGCAGGTAAGAGAGGTAGCTGAGGCAATCCGCTCTTTTGCCTAATTTTGGGCTTGCCGCTTTTCTCTGGATAGAGTATAATTGGCCTAATCGGGGCGTAGCGCAGCTTGGCTAGCGCGCAGCGTTCGGGACGCTGAGGCCGGAGGTTCAAATCCTCTCGCCCCGACCATTGGACGGCTTTCAGGAGCGCCGGAGGCGGTCTCACGATTTGCGGGGAATTGCGACAATCTTGCTAAGAAGGAGCTGAATAGTAGGCAGGCATCAATACGAGAAGCAACGAATAGAGATTGAAAATCAGCATAAAGCAGGGTACTACAACTCCCGCGATTTCCCTGCCGGTCGGCGGGAGGATCCGCCACAAACCCCAGAAGGCGACAACAGACCAGGCTGCCAAGGCCGGGAAAATATATCGCCCCTGAGGAGTCAAGATGGACAGGTTGATGCGGATGGTCCCGAGAAAGGCCAGAACAAGCCCTATGATCAGAACCGCAATGATTTTTACATGCAGGCGATCTACAGGTAGGCACCTAACGCGCACGGCTTGCACACAGGTAACACAGGTGCCAATTCCCCAGATGCCAAATGCGAGCCAACGCCAGGGAGCCGCCACAACGACATTGGCCCATCCGAAGCAGGCATAGAACAGGTCGACCCAAAGAGGAATGGGCAACCTTATTAAGTAGTCCCAAGACAATGCGTCAGGCCTGACCGCAGCCGTAGTCAGCAAATAAGCAAGAGCGGATCGAGCCTCGCCAAACAAGGCATAGTATCCGCCAGTCAATACCACCACCGGTGCCGCGAAGTAGGCAATCATCCTAATCCACGACCGCGGAGATCGGATGTTTGTCAACATTATTGCAATCAGACCAAGGGGAGCAATGTAGACAAACGTCAGCTTGGTTAATAGTCCAACCCCCGTCAAGGCACCCATTGCCAACGCTAACCTATTCCGACTCACCATCCTCGTCTGCAGGAGCGCCGCACAAAGGAAGACGAGCGCGGCTACCGCGTTGGCGACTGAGTCGCTGCGCACTGAAGCGGTGATGAAAGTGAATTGGGGTAGGAAGGCGACCCACGCCGCACTAACTAGAGCCAATGTCCTGCCCTCAGCTTTCAGCAGCATGGCTATCCGGTAGGCAGCGTATATGACTACAAGTCCCCACATCGAGGAGAGGACTCTTATAAGCAGCACTCCCTGGCTGTGATTCCACATTTGACGTAAACCAAGAGTCGCATGTTGAAAAAGGGTAGGATTCTTGGAGGAAGTAGTGCCGTAAAGCTGGTTAAGAGGCGGTATGTCGGTAGCAAGACTGTTGGGAGCGACAGCCTCAATAATTCTATGGACTACAGCGGATGGCAGGTATCCCAATGCCGGTGCGAACCATTCGTAATTGGATATAAGGTATTCATAGTCCCTGAAGAAGCTATCAGTCTGAACCGTTGTCGGCGCCAGTGGCGGACGCCACCGTTCTGCAAGTTGTAACACATACGCATAATGCGCGGGCTCATCCGGAGATTCCCAAGGGGGCGTAAGAACAGCGTATGAAATCGCCAGTATAACGTAGGTTAATGCGATCAGAAGAAGCGAGGTTTTATGGAGTTTCGCTATGTCAGTCGGCCTTCTAGTGAAATCTCGTGGAGTCCAACGCGTGGTTTTGAATTGTCTTAATAAACCTTACTTAGTAGCAAAGCAGTTGATCAGCGGTTTGCGGTCTTTGCTCTCGCTGAAGCGAT
>JAUSEJ010000761.1 GCA_030650265.1 Dehalococcoidia bacterium
TATACTTAAATGGAGCATGACATAAGCGTCGGCTCTCTGGATTCCGGCCTTCGCCGGAATGACAGGGGTTGTATTCAGTGGATGATAGCATAACCAGATTATGGCCGGGTTTGATCAACCCGGTCTAGGTACTACATCGCCCTTCGCGTCTGAACTACGTTTGGAGGCGACCCCAGCCACCGGCTCCCTGAACGAGCAAGAAACTCGTCCTAACCTCAAACTGCGGAAATTGGGCTTGCTGAGCCTGATCGGAGGGTGACCCGACCACAAAGGCTGGTCCGGGACTGCCCCTACCAGGAGAAGGGGAGCTGGCAAGCTCGTTCCGGGCCCACATAGATCGCACCCGTCGGGCAATCTACTTCGCAGTTGAAACAGGTCATGCAATCGATGGGGTACCGAATGCTCGCAAGGCCCTGCTTATCATCCATGCGCAACACATCCGTCGGGCAGGCCTCCACGCAGATCCCGCATCCGTTGCATAGCGATGAATCCACAGCCTCGATTGCCATAGGTTTTCTCCTTCTTCATCAATGCTTCAGGCCGGTTTGCGCTTGCGCAGTTATGGCAGCTACATCTACCCTGCTATCTGGGCATGAAGAGAGCCAAGCGCCTCATGTGGGATAGATTCTGTCCAGAGTTTCATTCCGTCGCCTTTTTTGGAAAGGACAACCCAGTTTAGCCAACTTTCGTCGTCCCTGGCCGGGTAATCATCTCGGTAATGGAGCCCCCTGCTTTCGGTTCTTGAAATAGCGCAATTCAAGATCATTTCAGCCACCATGATCATGTTCTTCAGCTCAAAGAGCTTGACCAGCTCGTGAGGATCTTTCGGAGACAGTCCACTGGCCTCATCATTCAGCAAACGGACTTGCTCCAGAGCGCTTGCCAAGCGGGTCCCGTGCCTCAGAATGAGCACCTCGTAAGGGATCAGGACCTGCTGCAATTTGAGTATGAGTCCGGCCGGCTGACGGCCCGTACCCTTCTCCAGTGGGTGTCCAATATCCCGGAGCTTCTCCTCCACCAGTTTCGCGGGCGCCGGCGCAGGCTCTACGGCTCTAGCCCATTCAGCGGCGTTTTGCCCCGCTCGGTATCCTGAGACGCAGCAAAGGGCGAGGTTGAGCCCGCCGAACCCCATCCCGGCTCCGTTTAGGGTAGATGCCCAGGCGTCGCCACAGGCATAGAGACCATCGATAGTAGACTTGTGCTGAAAATCCGTCTTTATGCCGCTGGAGGTGGCGCCCACCCCCAGGAACGCAGGGATCCATTCCATTGGCTGAGTGCGAACGTCAATGCCAGCCTTCTCCAGCAACATGAAATTCCACGGTATGAGTTTCCGTGAGAGATCAAGCTTGTCAGCAGGCATGCCGGTCAGATCGAAATATATGGGCCCTCTGCCTGCGCGAACCTCCATCGCCATGCCGATAGCCAGATTCGTTAGCTGGGCCCTGTCCTTGTTCAAAGGGTCGTACTTTTCCATGAACGGCTGGCCCAATCCGTTCCTGAAGACACCTCCGTAGGCTACAAGTCTACTCATACCCGTACTGGGGAAAGCCTTTGCACACGAGTTGTACCCAGCGAACTCGAAGTTCATCAACTCTGCCCCAACCTCGTAAGCCAGGCCGTAGGCATCGCCCGTGCTGAATTGATTGCCAAAGTAGGCATGTCGAAAGGCACAACCGCCGGCCGCCATGATGATGGTCTTGCTGGCGAAACAGAATAGGTCCCCGCTCCTCTTATTGATCGCAAGCGCACCCCTTGTCTTGCCATCTTCCACCAGCAAGTTCGTCACAAACAGGTTGTCGAGGATCTTGACGCCGGTCTTTTCTGCCGCCTGGCGCATGGCCAGCATCATCTGGGCCGAGTTGAAGACGACCTGTTGGGTTGTGTTTCCTCTCCCAAGCTCTCGCTTGAACTCGTTATCATGCTTTTCGAATGCGACACCCATGGCATCCATGTCAAGCACGCGAGGGTATGTCTCTCTCAGTACGAATTCTATCCATCGCCGGTCACCTATGTGGTCCCCACCAACGAATATCTCGTCAATCCATTCGGTCAAGACGTCTCCGGCCATGAAGCACTTGATATCGCCCGAGGAGAACTTACTTTGGCCGGTTTTCCCCACCGGTCCTTTGTCGACCAGAATCACATCGGCGCCTAACTGTCTGGCTCTTATTGCCGCCCAGCAACCCGCCAGGCCTCCTCCGACAATGAGAACATCGGTCTTCAAGTCCTGACGCGTCTGCTCCATATCTTTCTCCCCTATCACCAGCATTTTTCGTTGTACGGTACGTGAAAACGCTCGTATTCGCTGAATGCATCTAATTCAGCGCCGCCAAAGGGCCTGGTGATTGATCGGCGTGAAGTCGTGTAGTATCCTAGCACACGGTTGGAATAGTTGCAACGCGATTACCAGCACCATGGTCTGTGATGCACAACTGACTATAGAGCGGGTTTCAATGAAACGCCCGTGCACTTTGCCTACGTGCTGCTGGATGCGTCTATCGTAATGACGAATCACATACACGGGGTGGTCTCTATCACGAGCGAGCGGGCGAGGCAATGCCTCGCCCCTACCGGCGCCGCCGTTACTGGTTTCGTGTGTCCAGCCTCACACGGTAGGGGCGATGGCACTGCCTCGCCCGCCGGTTGCTCCTGCCTCGCGCGACGGCGCCAGCCTGATGCTGAAATTGGCATCCCAGCATGGATCATCTCAGGTCGCTGGACATGCCGCGTGGACATTATCGAATAGTCAAGCCGCATTCGCAAGAATTCTCCCTGGCCTTTGCGCTGTCCCTTCACTGTTGCTCAATGCCTGAGCGACGCCTGGTAACGTCAATCTACCGACCTTCGGAGTAGAGTCGATGCAACATTCCGCCCTGGTTCTGCGCTACTGGGTGTCCGAACGTCTGGAGGTTCGCAGGCAGATCAGTCGGTGTGCTATCATACGGGCACTCAATGACGTTCGCGAGAAGGGGCGGAACCAGTTGTCAGGGAAAGTGGCTCCAAAGAAGCTCAACATCTGGGAAGACATATTGTTGGGCATTCCCTTCGAAAAGGCGGCAACCTTACTCCCAGGGCTGGCGCTCGCGGCCGTCCTGGTAGGGGCTGCGATCTTCATCAGCGATCAGGTCAATAGATTCCTCGGCTATCAGAGCCTGGTAAGCTACATTACGATGGCGATAATCCTTGGCCTGGTGGTCCGCAACGTCATTCACGTGCCTGAGGCGTTCCGGCCCGGAGTAGGCTTCTGCCTGCGGAAGGTGCTCCGGCTGGGGATCATAATGATGGGCATCAGGCTGAGTATTTTCGACGCCGCCCAGATTGGAGCCTGGGGCATACCCATAGTACTCGTCGCCATAACGACCGGCCTGGTTGTAACCACCTGTTTTACCCGCCTTATCAAGCTGCCTGAGAGGCTGGGCGTCCTCATTGCAGTTGGCACCGGCATCTGCGGCGTTTCGGCCATCGCCGCCACCGCTCCTGCCATTGGCGCCAAAGATGAAGAGGTCGCCTACGCCGTTGCCAACATAACGGTGTTTGGTATTGTGGCCATGTTCTTCTATCCTTACATCGCCCATTATATCTTCGGCGGCAACGCGGTGATGGCGGGCCTTTTCGTAGGGACTTCTATCCATGATACGTCTCAGGTGACTGGCGCCGGGCTCATCTACGACCAGGTTTTCAGCAGCGGGGCGAAGCCTTCGGTCGCAGAAGTTGCCGTCATTACCAAGCTGGTGCGAAACATCTTCATGGCCCTGGTCATTCCCCTCATGGCAGTTATCTACGCACGGAGACTGGCGTCTCAAGGCAAGTCCGGGGGTAAGGTCGCCTCTATGTGGTCGCTTTTCCCCTACTTCATTCTGGGATTCGTAATGCTGGCGGCTGTCAGGTCACTGGGCGATGCGGGCCTGGGCAGGGGCGCTCTTGCGCTAGGGCTCTGGGACAGTGAAGCCTGGCAAGCGATCACCTCCTCCATTGCCGGCTGGGCGACCTATGTCCTGGCAGCGGCGGTGGCCGGCATAGGCCTGGGTACCGGGTTCGAGACCATCAAGGGCCTTGGGGTGAAGCCCTTCTTCGTGGGGCTCCTTTCCGCGTTGGCGGTCGGCGCGGCAAGCATTCTGGCCGTAATGGTCTTGGGTCAGTACGTGGCGGTGTGATGGGTTCCCAGCGATTCAATCGGGGCAGTCAGGGGACAGGGTGACTTCCTAATCCAAAGTGGGTAAACAGGGGGCTGGCTCTCTGGTTGACCAAAGGGGGCAGTCAAGAAGGGGCCGACCTCTTCTTGGGGGGGCATAGGGGCCTAAGCGCTGACTTCAGCGGAGAAGAACTATTGGGTGTTCCACAACGCCTCTGCGATCCAAGTCAAGCCCCCCATCGAATACCCCCTGATAAGGGGGGCCAGGGGGGTTACTCGGTCGGTTATATCCGCTACAACCCGTCTCTGACCGAGAACGCACGCGAGAATCGAAAAGCGGCGACACCCGCCGAGACTAGCTGTGGTTCGCGTTACTCCAATCTGGAAATTGTGACGAGCCTCACTGGGGTCTACGGGGACTTGTCAAGGCGGATCATGCATGGACGGGGACAAACCCCCTAAATCCCCCTTGTATCTTATAGACATGACAAAGGGTCTTGACCTGTTAGCGGAGCAAT
>JAUSEJ010000449.1 GCA_030650265.1 Dehalococcoidia bacterium
GCAAAGGCCGAGGCACCGGATTTGATCGGGGGAGAGGCGGGCGGTATTGGAACTGGTGGAGCGGCACCTCATATCACGCCGCCCAGTTGACTAGAAACACAAGACAACAAAAGGGTTGTTAATGGATAAGCCCCCACAGCACATAAGATGTGATAAACTAGGACAATACTAGCCATTGGGCCAACAACGTTGAAGCCCGGAGAACCAATGTCGCGCTCGCAAGTCTTGGGAGGAGGTAGGTATGCCAGTTGTGACGATTCGAGGCAAGGTGGGAAGCGGAGCACCGGAAGTGGGGCGGGAAATCGCCCGCAGATTGAGTGTTGGCTACGTCGACCGGGAAATCATCGCTGAGGTGGCTACGCGGCTGCAACGGCAAGAGCGCGACGTGATCGCCAAAGAAATGCCGCCCAGCGGCCTGCGGGGACGGATCGCGGAAGCTTTGGGACACAGCTTCGCTATGTCAGGCGGATTCGAGGGTGCTTATCTACCAGTCTTGGAAATGCCCCTGAACGACTCTCGCTACCTGGAAGCATTGAAATCGCTTATCTTAGAACTCGCTGGCGGTGGGTCGATCGTGTTATATGGGCGAGGCAGCCAGTTCATCCTCAAGGGAAGGATCCCGGCGTTTCACGTGCTTACCGTGGCTCCACAGGAAATGAGATTGAGGCGCATGATGGCGAGTCTCAAGCTCGACCAGGAGCGCGCGAAACGGGAAATGGCGCGCTTCGACACCGGTGGCCGAGAGTTCGTCAGGAGATATTTTCACACTGAATGGGAAGACCCGCTCCACTACGACATGGTCATCAATTCCAAGTCCCTCAGTTTCCACGCCATCGCTTCGATTGTCGTCAATGCCCTTGGCTTGAAGGAAGCCAAGAACGATGACTCGTCGATTCTTCCATAATTCGGGGCCGGTCGACAATCAGCCAGATTGTTGCCCAACGCCACGCTCGTCGTGTACGGCCGCGCTTATTCCAACATGCAACCCCGCCTCCCATCTGACCCGACCGCCAAACAGACACTACGGTTTCATGGTGTTCGGTCAGGGGTCCCAAGGATCACGCTTTGGGACACGGGTGCCTCTCGATTGTCCGGTCCTCAGGCTCCACTCGGGCGGACGACCAACACGGGAGCATTGCTATGACTCACAAGCCGATCCGCAACGCTCCCCAGCACCCAGCGGCCCACTCCTGAACGCCCATGAGTCGTGATGACCACGAGACATCCAGGCGTATCGTGGACCAAGTCCAGAATGGACGAAGCAGCGCGACCGTGCAGGTGTTTTGTGCTCGCATGCGCCAGCCCGCGATTTTTCACTTCGTCCGCCTTAGCCGACAAGTAGCCAAGAGCTTCCTTCTCCATATCCTCGAAAAGTCCAGCGGGTATGTAGGCCTCGTACCCGAAGGGGCCGTAGAATTCGGCCAATGTGGGCGTCGCTCGGACGAGAAGCATTCCAAGTCCAAAGGCCGTGGCCAGCAATTCCGCGTGGGGCAATGCCTGCTCGGCCAGTTTCGAGCCATCCAGTGGCACAACGATTGTCTTGAGGCTCGCGGCCATCGCCGCCGGATCGGCCTCCCCCGGCCTGAACAGCAACAGAGGCACCTTGGTAGTGTGAAGCACCTTTGTGGCGACGCTCCCGAGTAAAAAGCGGTCCGCGCCAGATGCGCCATGAGTACACATCGCAATGAGAGTATCCTGGACACCCTCCGCCTCTTCCACAATGACCGCGGGCACACTGCCGACCTTTACAATCGCATGCGCCTGGCCCTGTGGGATTTTGAGACGGCCCGCTACTCCCTGCATGTAAGCGT
>JAUSEJ010000777.1 GCA_030650265.1 Dehalococcoidia bacterium
GCGCAGGTTGACGACCATTATGAGCAGGACGAATAGGACGGCGATGAGAACGCTTTCGTGCAGTAGCTGCGGTATTGCCGAGGTTAGCGCGGCTACGCCTGCCGAAATCGACACGGCCACGGTGAGAACATAGTCAGTCAACAAGGATGACGCGGCGATCAGAGACGGAATAGTGCCGAGGTTGTTCTTGGTGACAATATAGGAGCCACCACCCTGAGGATAGGCCCGGATCGTCTGCGAATAGGAGATGGCGACGATGGCCAGGAGAGCCACAATTGCCAGGGAGATCCAGACGCTTAGATGCAACGCCAAGGTGCTGGCGGCCACGAGAACCAGTAGTATTTCCTCTGTGGCGTAAGCGGACGAAGAAACGGCGTCGGAGGCGAAGACGGCCAGCGCCTTGACCTTCGAGAGGCGCTCATGAAGCAGGTCGGCTGTCGTCAAAGGACGGCCGAAAAGCGCCCGTCGGATTCGAATTGACAGGCGAGCTAACGATGTTCGACCTTCGAGCGCCCGCTCCGTGGCGACCAGGTGTCCGGGTTCTACCCGTCGTAACTTCCCGGATTGAGGACGGACAATTCGGACGTAGCGCTCACCGGGATGACTTCCCGCTCGGACCTCGCGCCAGTTCAGGTCTGCGTCTGACTGGCGCCTGTTGGGCGAAGGGTCCTTTTCCGCAGATGGTTCGGGAGATTCAGACTTTGGCTTTGACGGGACCGATTCTCCACCTGCGAAAGGACCATCACTATGATGCTTCAAATACTAACCTCATGTATATCTACAAGCTTCTGTTTTGGCTTCGCCAGTATACCACCGCGAGGCTTGCCTGGCAAACCAGAACGGTATCTCAACGAGTTGAGCGCTAGGATAACTGGCGCCTGAAACCACTGCCCAAGCAGGCGATGTAAGTTCTATCTGACGCAGAAACATGGCTGAGGCTTGAAGAATGACGGCATGTCTGATCAGCGCAAACGAGAAATAGCAAGGTAGATCCCGATGCCAAGAAACAGTAGGAAAAATGGTTGGCTGATTGTAGTAACAACGACTAAGATGCCCATCCTGAGGAGGATCTGGGCGTTCATCGGATTGGGGGAACCCGTGAGGTTGGCCACCAGGTAGGGGACCATTCGACTGAACAAGTAAGCGGCAAGAACGCTTAAGCCGGCGATGACCTGAAGTCCGGCGCTCCGTTTGCGGTTAACAGATCTACTGATGACTTCGCCGGTGAGGTAACCGACTGCCATGGGAATGAAGGCGGCGACGAAGGGAATGGCCAGGAAGGCCCAAACGACGCCGGTGCCTAAGGCGAGGGAGAGGCCCACCATGGTGGCCAGGGAATACTGAGAAGCGGTGACCTCGAACATAGGCAGCCGCTTGAGTCGGGCGCAAGGTTTACACCTTGCTCCAACGGGAGTGAAGACCAGGCACTTGGGACATATGGGCTTCTCACATTTCCCGCAACGTAGATTAGTATCGACCTTGGGGTGCTCAGCGCATTTCACCGTTGCATTATAACCCAGGCTGGAGATTCCCACATCCCCCTCATAGAGGTCGCTTCAGCGGCCCGTAAATTGAGGCTTCCTCTTCTCGGCAAAGGCTCGGACTCCCTCTTTGAAGTCCTCCGTGTAATTCATGGGGTTTCCTAGCAGCGATTCCAGCCTAAGCCCTTGATCGATCGGCAGCGCCAGACCCCGGAGGACGGCCTCCTTAGTCGCCTTGATAGCAAG
>JAUSEJ010000782.1 GCA_030650265.1 Dehalococcoidia bacterium
TAGCGATCAGCAATCTTGTCACGAACAAAGCCCCTTGATAACAAGTATTAGAAATATCTGACCAGAGCACCTACGTACTTGCTGGCAAGTGTCGCCAACTCTTTGTCCTGCGTCGCCAATGGCTTTAGCACCAACAAAGCCACCACCAGCACGATTGAATAGAGCGCACCGCTAACCAGCATCATGGACCAATCAGTTGCGGCAACCCAGGCGATTGCCAGAATGGCAAGCGCGGTGGCCACCGTGATCTTGGAGACGAAGACAACGGGATATTTGATAGACGCCTGGCGCCTAGCCATGAATAGCTCGCTGATGCCAGTCACCAGGACCGAAATTCCCGTCGCCAGTATCGCCCCCATCGCCCCCAGGGGAGGGATCAGCAGGATATCGAGCAGGATGTTTAGGCTGCCGGTTACGACCCTCAGCCAAACCACGATCTTCTCGCCACCGGTCACGTACAGAACATTCAATACCGGGCCGCTGAGGGCGTAGGCGCCGCCAATTGTGAGCAAGGCAAAAACAGTTAGCAGTATGCTGCTCGGATGATAGCTAGTGCCGAAGACCAGATTGATTAGACCATCGGATCGCAGGCCAACAAAGGCGAGCGCCGGAAGCATCACTCCGACGTGCAACTTGAAGCAGAGGTCACTGGCTCTGGCCAGGCCCTCTTTGCCTCCCTTGGCGAAAGCTTCCGAAAGCGATGGCACAAGGACTATTGTCCAGCCGGTTAGCACGGTATATAGCCTGGTCACGATCATCATGGCGACATTGTAGTAGGCAATCTGGGCCGCGTCTTTTAGGAAGTATGCGACTAGCAGGGTATCGATCTGGCTACCCAGGCCAAAAGTAACAAGATTGATGAGCCAGATGTAAAGGGCAAACCGGCGAACCGGCGCCAAATCAATCTCAACCGGCTCTCGCCGCAGCGCCGTTCTGGCTCCCAGAAGATATAGGCAACCGGCAACGGCGGTGGTGAGCAACACGGTGGTCAAGACCAGGAACACGCTCGGTCCCCACAAACTGAATAAGATTAGCACTAGAACAAGGCTCAGGCTCTGATTGACTAGTCTTACCAGATAGTAGGTCTTGACCCTCAGATAGGAGACATAGAACGAGGCCAGCAGGTCCGTTGTGTTCTGCAAAGCGAACACGGCCACGATCAGGAAGGCCAGGTCCGAGATAGCGGTATTCTGAAAGACACCGGCGAGGAATCCACAAGACAGGTAGAGGACTATCGAACCAACTAGCGTGAAAAGCAGTCGATAGGCTACTGTTGCCCGAACCAGGTAACCAACCTGTCCTTCTTCCCCTTGGGTCGCGACGATTGGCAGGTATTTGGAAACAGCCTCGTTGAGGCCCAAACTGCAGAGGACGCTCGTGACGCCGATTAGACTGTAGAGGAGTGCGTAGGTGCCGTAAGCCTGGTCTCCCAGCTTCCGGACCACCAACACAGAAAACGCGAGGCCAAGGGCAACCTCAGTGATCCTCCCGGCCTGGCCCCAGGCCACTCCCGAGGATGCTCTTCGCAATAGCGTCACTGTCCACCCTTTTCGCTTCCGGGAGCCGCCCGGAAGGAGGCCTTTCTCCCGTTCTGACGGAAGTTTCCGCCAATGACCCTCATGAACATACGCTTAATAGAGGAGCCACCCTTTAGCAGTGAGACAAAGAACCGGAATCGCCACAATGGGGAAGACAGCTTAATGGGGATCCTCACTAGCCTGCGATCGCCGCCATCAGAGTACGCCACCTCTGTCGCGTCCCTCTCCTGCCAGGGCATTAGGACCATGCCTTGTTCATCGCTAAGGTGGTCGTAGTACCCTTGCGACGCATGGACCGGATCGGTTCGCTCGTAGAAGACTCGTTTGGCCGCCCGCATGGAACGTTCAAAATAGCCATAGTGCTTCACATTGACATCAATGTACTGCACCAGACCGGAGAGATTACCCGGTATACTGCCACAATGGAGATTGCCGCCATAGGTTGTTCTTCGGAAGCGTAACGACCGGGAATCCTGGTTCAAACCGCTGATTTTGAACAGCCGCGTGTGGTAAAGCTCTCCATACTTGCCGTCCACCCGGTAGCGGTCGTGCGAATCCCACATGTAAAGGAAGTTGAAAGCCAATGCCGTCACTTCGTGAGGGCAAATGGCGATCTCTCTCGCGATAGCCGTCGGCGCCACATTCTCGAATACTTCGTCCCCGTCGAGCGCCAGAATCCAGTCTGGCTTCTCGTCCAGAGTCCACTGCAGCAAACGGTCCTTATCTCGCGCCTCGTCTAATTTCGACTCCGTCTGGCGTTCGAAGCGAATCACCTTGGGGAAAGCGCGGCAGAGTTCGGGTGTTCGATCGGTGGAATTATCATCCAGGATGACGAAGCCAGCCACAATCGGTGAGGCCGCCGTCAAAGTGGGGACTATCCACCGTTCTTCGTTCTTGACCCGCATCATACAGACTATCTTGGGCATTGTTGAGCCAAATATGGGATCCATCGGCTGGCACTCCCTGACCGTCATTTCGTAGGGCTGTGTCTGATTGTGTGCCATTATAGCACAGTCCCCACGACGCCGATAACGCAGATGGGGAAACGCAAAGCGCTGTGGTCTGGACGCTTCCAAGGCCGGACGGTATAATGCAATTGCTGTTCGCACAGTGCGAGAGCGAC
>JAUSEJ010000451.1 GCA_030650265.1 Dehalococcoidia bacterium
TCCTCCCATTCCTTACGAGCCTTGCGAATTCGTTCGAGTTCTTCCTTGTTCCACATGTTATTGTCTCCTTATAGACTGCCTCTTGATGGCGAGATAACTAATTGTAGACGGTATCGCAAGCCAAGAGTGCCACCGCCATCCCCGGTTGTCGCTCAATGTCAAGGCGGACCCTGCCGGTCAGATCCCCCATCACGATGTTGCCGCTGAAGTGGTTGTTTCGGGGGACAGCCGGACCGGGATAAAGGTCGGGCGCAGCGAAGAGGATCGACTCCCGGAGAGCCTGCTGTACGCCGGGCTGCATCAAGGTCGAAGTTATCGATTCTGACCCCTTTGCCGCGAACGCCGGGCACGACGAGGTTCAGGAGACTCTCGGTCTGCTGCGCGAACGTCTCCAGAAGGCGATCTTCGCAAAATGGCGCTTTCGCCTCTTCGCCTTCCGGTCGCAGTCGGTAGCGGAAGACGTATTCGTCCTTTTCGGCGCCTCGGGCTTTTTTCACTGCGTTTCCTTCCTGAAGGCAAGCGTCATCGCCCAGCGTGGCTTGGACCAATCATACCAGCGCGAATGGTGCCTGTCAATTCCCAAAGCGCCGTCCGGTGTCTGCTCTTGCAGGCAAAGAATCTCGCTCGCGTTATCCACTAGCTTTCGAGATTCTTCGCCTTCATCCGTATGCCCGCTATAGCTGGAAAGCTTATCGCCCCTTCCACTGAGGCTTGCGCTTCTCGACGAATGACCTGATCCCCTCGACGTGGTCTTCGGTTTTTGTGGATGCATCCAAGATCCGCCTGGTCTCCGCCAGATGAGTGGCGGTGTCCCTTTCCAGACCGCGGTACGTTAACTCCTTCGACCATTTCGCCGACAGAGGTGCGCCCTCCATCATTCGCCTGGCAAAAGCCATGGTAGCCTCTTCCAGTTGGTCCAGCGGCACAACCTTGTTTACTAGACCGATCTTGAGCGCCTCCTCGGCGTCGATGACGTCGCCGCTATACAGCAACTCCAGCGCCTTGGACAGACCTACCACCTGGGGTAGAAGGTAGGTGCCCGCCCCCGTATCGGAAATAATGCCGCGGCGTGAGAAGATGAAGCCAAAGCGGGCGGTATCGGCGGCAAGGCGAAAATCGCACTGTAGAGTGTACTCGGCGCCCATGCCGACCGCCGCCCCGTTCACCGCG
>JAUSEJ010000785.1 GCA_030650265.1 Dehalococcoidia bacterium
CTTGCTAACGAGTCTTTCAAGGTAAACCACGTTCTCAATGTCAGGCGCTCGTCAAGCACTATTTTACCCGATGAGGTGTCTGAATGCCAAGTGCGGTGTGCATCTGCTGCCAATCAACCAATCTAAATGGCAGCGAGGCAAAGTCAATGCTCTCTCCTGGCTAGACATTAACTTTGACATTAGTATTGTTGGCGGCCGGTACATAGTGTCGGTTGCCCGGTTAATGGCACGTCAGTTTACAGCGTATTGACAGACAGATGCAAGCGGGACTATGATAGCCGCAAGATTCCGGACAGCCTGTCGGACCCAGACCTCCGGCCATTGGGGCATGTTCCAGTCAGACAGTACTTATGTTGGTCTTGCCATAATCGTCTAGCGGCATGAGGCGTCTAAGCCGGTGGCAAAGGTCAAAGACGTCCTCAGAAGGTCCCCACTTATGCCAGCGGTTAGTGACGACCCCCTATCTGTCTTTCGTCCGGTGTTTGGAACCGGGTTGAGCATTATCTCCGGCCGAGGTCGTATTCGCTTTGTGCCACTCAATCGATTCGATGACAGTAGACTGCGGTCTACTGATAAGCAAACAAAGTGGAGGATGGCGCCATGAAGCATGAAACAGCACAATCTGCTCACGAACCGGTTTACGAGGTCGTTTGGCCTCTTGCCAGGACTGCCGCGGGCGCACCGATCAAGCCTAGCCCTGCCATCGCAGATTTGAACGGCAAGACCATTGGCGAGCTATGGGACTACCGTTTCAAAGGCGATCGGATGTTCGCCATCATTCGCGACAGCCTACGGCAGCGCTTCCCCGACGTCAAGTTTGTTGACTACAGCAACTTCGGCGACATCCACGGTCCGGACGAGGTCGAAGTGATCTCTGCATTGCCCGGGCTATTGCGAAAACACGGAGTCGACGCCGTCATTACAGGCGTTGCTTCCTGAGGAAGCTGTACGCCCGCCGTGGTGCGGGCCAGCGTAGCAGCCGAGAAGGTCGGAATACGCAGCGCCTCCATCGTCGCCCGCGCTTTTGCAGTGCAGGCCAGGCCGGTTGCCCGGGCGCTGGGAGTGGGCGACCTGGCTCTGGCCGAATATCCGGGAGTGATCGATATCGACAGCGAAGAGGAGTTCCGGGAGAAAGTCGGGAAGGTAGTCGCCAATCAAATCATTGAGGGACTCGCCGGACCAATGGTGGCGGCAACGACGCTGTCGGAGCCCGGGGCGCGCGAGATTGTCTTCGCCGGTAACCTTGAAGAAGTGCAGGAGCATTTCCACCAGAACTTCTGGAGTGATGGCCTGCCGGTTATGCCGCCGACAATCGCGAAAGTCGAGAAGTTCCTCCGATTTACCGATCGCTCTCCCAACGAGGTGATCGGTACACTGCTACCGGAGAAGCGGGAGGCGACGGTCTGGAACGTGGCAGTCAACGGGGTTATGGCAGGCTGCCGGCCGGAGTATATGCCAATCTTGGTGGCGATCGTGGAAGCAATGGCAGAGCCGGAATGGCGAATCGAGGATGGTGGAAGCACACCGGCCTGGGAGCCGCTGGTTATCGTCAATGGCCCAATCGTCAAGCAGCTCGGCTTTAACTACGAATCGGGAACCATGCGCGTTGGCTGGCAGTCAAACACCAGCGTCGGACGTTTCGCCCGTCTCTGCATGCGAAACCTTGCCGGATTACGGCAGACGCCGGGCAAGAGCACCGACAAGGGCGTGATCGGTTTCACCTTCAACGTGGCCCTGGCCGAGAACGAAGACGCCGTGGCCGAAGTTGGCTGGAAGCCCTTTGGCGTGGAGCAGGGCTTTGCCGCCGGGGAAAACGTGGTTACAGTGCAGAGCGTGTTCTCCATCAGCCCCCCGATCTTCGTCAATACCAGGAATATGGGCGATGCGCTGGAGGTAGCACACCGTCTCGCCGAAGTTTGGGGCGAGGGAGATGTCGCCTACTGGTCTTCCACCGGCATGTATTATGGCAAGTGGTATCCGTTGCTGGTAGTAACCCCGACTGTCGCCAAATCCCTGGCGCGCGCCGGTTGGTCGAAGGACGATCTCAAGAAATACCTCTACGAAAACGTCAGGATACCCGCCTGGAAAGCAGAAGAGGGCACCGGTTTCCACGGGAACAATTATGACCTCCGGCAATTGGTGCAGGAAGGCAGACTGTCAAAAGAGTACTTTGCCTCTCCGGACCCGAACCGGTTGGTGCCGGTGTTTCGTTGCCCGGAGTGGATAGGCATTGTGGTATCGGGTGATCCGGAGGTGTTTCGGGCCAGGGGTTACACGAGCAATCACATGCAGGGACCGCCAGTGAGCAAAGCAATAAAGTTGCCGGCAAGTTGGCAGGAGCTACTCGACGAATCCGAAAAGAAAGCCGTAGTCTACGTCAGGAGTTCAGGAATCTGATTGGAAAGCTTGCCATCTCGATCTGGCTAAACTAATCGTCAAGTGTCGTTGTTGCAGAAGGTTATTGAAGGAGGTTTAGGGGGATGCGTTTCAGGTGGGGCGGTTTGATACTGGCGGTCCTGATAGTTGGCTTGCTGGTCCTGGCGGGTTGTTCGACTACATCGGCTCCGGGAGCGGCAGTCTCCAAGGCGGAGGATACGCGGCCTACAGGGAGCCTGACTATGGCAGTGAACTTTATGACAGGCGTCCTCGTAGACACGGGAGGAAAGGCGCTCGAGGCGAGTGGAACGTTCCAGAGTCTGGGCGGCGCAATCTGGGACTCACTTATCGAGTTGAACGCGGATGGACAGGTGCAATCAGGAATCGCCGAGCGTTGGGATATCTCCAAGGATGGCCTATCACATACGTTCTACATCAGAAAGGGAGTTAAGTTTCAGAACGGCGATGATCTTACCGGCGCCGACGTCAAGTTCTCTCTCGATGGCGCCCTGAAGGATGCTGTCTCTACCAACTCGACCATTTGGAAGGCCGCCGTGGACAGTATCGAACTAAAGGACGACTATACCGTCGTGATGCATATGAAGACACCGCAGTACGACCTGATCAAGGGCATCGGCTCTTGGGAGGGCCAGGGGGCCGTAGTGCCAAAGAAGTACATTGAGGAGAAGGGTTGGGATTACTTCGCCAAGAACCCCATAGGCAGTGGCCCGTGGAAGGTTGTAAGCTTCCAGGCTAATGCCCGTCTGGAGCTCGAGGCGGTGGAGAGTCACTGGCGAGCGGTGCCGAAATTCAAGAACATTTCGCTTGTCAAAGTTAATGAGGAAGCGACGAGGGTCGCCATGCTCAAAACGGGTGAACTGGACACAGCCTCCGACATCTCGCCCGATTCCATCGCCGCTCTCAAGGCTGCTGGCCTGCGCATATATGGCCATTACGGGTCGGCGCAGTGGTACGGGGTTCCCTTCTGGGACATGGAAAACCCTACGAAGTACGCCTTCAACGATGTGAGAGTGCGCAAGGCCATGTCCCTGGCGATTGACCGGAAAGAGGTAGCCGATAAGATCTATGGGGGATATGCTCAACCGTCTGCCCTATTCTACGCTCCCAAGACGGCCTACTTCTTCGACGCCAATGTGATCAAGCCGGACCCCTACGATCCTGAGCAGGCGAAGAAGCTGTTAGCTGAGGCCGGATTCGCCAGCGGATTCACTACAAAGATCTGGGATACCGGGGGAGGAAGCGTGATCAGCACGGCGAACCAGGCGCTCTCGGGCTACTGGCGCAAGCTAGGGATCAACGCCGAGGTCTCGGCGATTGACTACGCCACGCTGCTGAAGAAATGGATTCCCAAGCAAATTCCCGACATGTGGCCCACCGTCTTTGCCTACCAGAGTCCGGGGGGTGTGCTCAACTTCGAGAGGATGGTGACGGCCTATCATTCCACCAAAGGCTCGATGAAGAACATTAACAATCCCAAGCTGGATGAACTGATCGATAAGGTTCCAGCGACGTTGGACCCGACCGAGAAGAAGAAACTAGCACTAGAAGCGGCCGTGTTGGCCAAGAGTGAGACGACAGTCATTGCAGGCGTGGACGTCGATACGCTTTTCGCCCTCGGCTCAAAGGTTGGCACGATATCGCCTGTCAAAGGCACCACGGGACTGGCCCGAGCCTATGAGACGATAACCCACGCGAAATAGCGGGGGAAAAGGGTAAGAGGTCAAAAGGGGAAGAGGGTACAGGTAGAGGCTGACACCTGGTTCTGGCGAGCGGGCTCAGCCTCTCTTCTGTGTCTCAATGGATCTGTCTGCTGGATGAGGCCACCCGGAATGCTGGCGCCATGATGACGGGCGATCCTTAGCAGGGTGGCAACAAGCATAGAGCCAGTGACGTTGACGTTCACTGGAAAGACCTCTATAATCCTGGGGCCAGGGAAAGAGGTGCTACTTCACGCATGACTCAGGAGACAGGCCGTGAACTGATCGACGAATCAACCGCACCGGGTACACCGTCTTCCAAGAACACCAGGGCGAATGGACCTCACAACGGCCATCTTCCAATCCTGCTCGGCATCCTTGTCTCGATCGTTTTGGCGCTGCCCGCCATCTGGCCCCTTATTCAACCTGGCCTCCCGCAGACCAACGATACCATCTTCCACTTGGGGCGGCTGATCGAGATCCGTGAGGCGATGGCCACCGGAGACTTTTTCCCCCGCTGGGAACAGCCTTTCACGAATGGACTCGGGTTCCCCTTTCTCAACTTCTACGCCCCGTTGTCCTACTTTTTCGCTCTTAGCATTACCCTTCTTGGTCTGAACGAAGCCGATGCCTTCAAGCTCGCGA
>JAUSEJ010000054.1 GCA_030650265.1 Dehalococcoidia bacterium
GACTTGCGGAAGCTTGATATTTCCAGAGCAAGTGCATGCGCGGCCTGGGGCGCATGGAAGATCGCGAGCGGGGCAAGACCACCAAGCGCGTGCCGTATCGTGAGGGCGTGCGCCTTGATATTGACCGGGCTCGTCTCATCACCGAGTCCTACAAACAGACTGAGGGTGAGCCGATTATTACCCGCCGGGCAAAGGCTCTGGCTCACCTAATGGATAATATGAAGATCTTCATTCAGTCCAATGAACTTATTGTGGGCAATATTGCCTCCCGGCCTAGTTCACTGGTTACTTTCCCCGAGCTATGGTGGCGGTGGCTGGACAAGGCCATCGACAATGAGTACTCCTCTCTGCTTGACGATGAGGAGCGGGAGGAACTACACGAGATTCACAGGTACTGGCAGAACAAGAGCTTGCATGGTAGTGAGCGCGACCTCCTGCCTGACCATGTCAAACCATATTGGTCCTACACCGAGCACGGTACTTTCATGTGGCTGCACGGTGGGCATGTGGGCACGCCGAACTACGAGAAGGTCTTTCGGGTAGGCGTCGATGGGTTGATCGCCGAAGCGCAAGGGAATTTGGCGATTCTCGTGGCCGACGCCGATGGCGCCGCTCTAACGGATACCCGCCGCTACATCGAACGCAAGCGTTTCTGGGAAGCGGCGCTCATCAGCCTGCGGGCCCTGGCTCGCTTTGGCAAGCGATTTGCTGTTTTGGCGAGGACGATGGTGGGGACCGAGGTGGATGAGGGACGGCGGGCAGACCTGGCGCGAATCGCCGAGATCTGCGAGTGGGTGCCGGCGCAGCCTCCGCGCAGCCTCCATGAGGCGTTGCAGTGCTACTGGTTTGTGAATCTAATGACAAGGATTCTGGATTTACAAAGCTCTGGTTACGGGGAGAGGATCGATGCGATGTTTTCGCCGTTCTACGAGCGGGACGTTGCCGCCGGGCGTTTGACCCGGGCCGATGCGCAGGAGCTAGTGGAGCACACGATGCTCAAAGCGAACGAGGAGGGTGCACTGGTACCGCCGGCCCAGGGCGGCGGTGGCGGGCCACTGATCACGCGGGTTAGCACCATTGGTGGTCTGGATGCTCAGGGACGGGATACTACCAGCGAGATGACCTATGTGATCATGGATGCCAAGAACAAGATAGGTCTTGTGCAGCCGGCAATTGCCATCCGTTTGCACCGCAACAGCCCGAAGGCGCTCTTGGAGAAGATTGCCGACTCTCTGGTTATCCAGCCGGGAGTTTATTCGTTCTTCAACGACGAGATGATGGTTCCCTACCTGATGCGTTTTGGCGTACCGTTGGAAGATGCTCGCAACTACTCCATCGACGGTTGTATGCGCTGGTTGATTCCCGGTAAGGCCATGGGGCAACGAGCACTTGGTGGCATGTTCGTGCTGCCCAAGTGTTTGGAGTACGCCCTGTCGCAGGGGGTGAACAAGCTCAACGGGAAGCAAATGGGGGTGCGGACGCCCGACCCGAGCACCTTCAAGTCGCTGGACGATGTGATTCAGGCCTTCCTGACGCAGTTGGACTTCTTTGCCAGAAAACTGGTGACGATCTACAACATCACGGATGTCCTCGAGGACGATTGGCTGCCTCAACCCCTGTTGTCGAGCTTGTTTGACGGTTGTATGGAGAGTGGCCAGGATTGTCGCCGGTACAAGTTCCTACCTAACACGATCGTGCAGCCATTGGGTCAGACCAATATAGTGAACTCGCTGGCGGCGATACAGAAGTTGGTGTTTGACGACCGGAAAGTGAACATGGGAGAACTGGCGGAGGCGCTGCGCACCAACTGGGAAGGTCAGGAGGAGTTGCGTCAGTGGTGTTTGTCGGCGCCCAAGTTTGGCAACGACGACGACTATGTGGACGACATCGCGAAGGACGTGCATCTGCGCATCACCCGGACTTTCGAGAGCATCAAGAATATCTGGGGCGGGCCAATCATGCAGGATGGCACGGCGGCCTCGACCTACTATGCCTATAGTGGCCTAACGGGAGCCTCGGCCGATGGCCGGAAAGACAGCGATCTGTTCGTCGATGGCACGATCTCGCCGGCGATTGGCAGCGATCAGCATGGTCCTACGGCGGTAATGAAGTCGGTGAGCAAGGTTGACCACGTCAACACCTTTACCCAGTTGTTTAACCAGAAGTTTTTGCCGCAGTACCTGCAGGGCGAGTATAAGGATTCTTTCGTTGCTTACCTGCGCACGTTTGTGGACCTCGGGGTTCACCACATCCAGTTCAACGTGATCGACAAGGAGACGCTGCTGGACGCCCAGGCGCATCCCGAGAAGTTTGGCGACCTGGTGGTGCGGGTGGCCGGCTTCAACGCCTTCTTTGTGGACATGGAGAGGCAGTTGCAGGACCAGATCATCGCCCGCACAGAGCAAGTTCTTAGTCGCTGTTGACAGGGACGGGAAACCGGGCCTGTATCAGTTTGTGAGATTATGCAGATATTGTAGGGGCGTCCTTCCGCTGAAGGACGCCCCTACGGTTGTAGATGGGTTTCTCTAGATGCAGATGGGCCAAATCAAAGGGTTGATCTTCAGTATCTGGAGCTTTGGCCTCAACGTCAGGCTTGGTAAGGGGATGATTTCCGCCACTCTCGGACCGGGTATGCTTATGGACGGTCTCTTTGAAACAGGGTATAATGAAGTAGAGTCGATAACTACCGACTGTACGTGCGCTGCTTGAGTCTGGTAGGCTGCTGAAACCTCTGGTAGTTGACGAGTGCCTTGATGACAGTGGAGCCAACGCTGTGTTCCGAAGACCGTCGCGCTCGGGTGCGAATGCGCCGTTCATTGGTCGTGTTGAAGAACTGCGACGCCTCAACTCGGCGCTATGCCTTGCTGCCGAAGGGCAGGGCAGCAAGGTCTTTTTGGCCGGGCAGCCTGGTATCGGCAAGACGCGTTTGGCTCGTGAGTCACTGGCACGGGCGAGTGAACGCGGCTTTAGGGTGATGGAGGGGCGGGCCTTTCCGCTGCGTACTGGTCTAGCCTATGCACCTCTTCTCGACGCGATCGGGCCACTACTGCGCAGTCTCGAACCCGGTCATCTCGGGACTTTGGTCCGCGGACTGCCCGACCTTGGACACCTCTTCGGTGAACTTCGTCAAACTCCTGTCGTCTAACCTATAGTCTCCACGGAAGGACTCGGCGACCCTGCACTGGAGAAGACCAGACTCTTTGAATCGGTGTTGCGCCTCCTCGATCGACTTACCAGGGATGCTCCAATAATTCTTTTCCTGGACGACGTACATTGGGCTGACCCGGCGACTCTCGAACTGCTCCGCTATCTGGCGTATGGTTTGGCCGATCGACCGGCCTTGCTCCTCGCCACCTATGCTCCGGGCGCCTTGGGCTCTTCACGTGAACTGCGAGTGCTGGTGGGCTCACTGCGGCGAGATGAACTTGCCGAGGGGATGGTTCTTCCTCCTCTCGAGCCAGCGGCTGTCGACAAGCTGGTCCGCGCTCTTCTTCGGGGGCTGGTGCCTGACAATCTACTAACATTTCTTAATGCACGTGCTGGTGGAACGTCCCTGTTCGTTGAGGCTTACATCGCCGCTCTGATCGACTCCGGCAACCTGGCTGCCATTCCTTCTCAAAAGGATGTTTGGGTTTTTGACGCCGACGGGATGGATAGCCTGCCGCCGAGCGTGCGCCGGTTGATTTTGGAGCGTTTGGAGGGGCTAGAACCAGGCGAACGATATCTTCTTGAAGTAATCGCCATCATGGGCGACGCAACCTCGCACGTCGTTCTTCGGGCGGCTAGCGGTTTAGCGGAAGACTCACTACTGGGCGCTTTGCGGCATCTGCAAGCTATGGGGCTTGTCCATGAGAGGATTGTGGGTACGGAGGTAGCTTATAGTATACCACACCCATTAATACAGGACGCTGCCTATTCCGAGATGCCGGAGATGGTTAAGCGTCGCGTTCATTTAGCCGCTATTGAGGCAATCGAAGCTTCCACCCATAATCGACCGGAGTACGCCTGTCGTCTGGCCGGACACTATCGTGGCGCCGGGTCCGAGGCAAGCAGCGAACGCGCTGTGGCGGTATTGATAGCGGCTGGCAACCTGGCGTTTGCTGTGTATGCTAACGACGCAGCGGTAGGACATTATGCCGCTGCTCTGGCGCTGGTCCGGGAGGGTGGAAGGTGGAGGGTTGAGGGTGGAGAGTCCCCCACCTCAACCCTCCACCCTCAGACCGCAACCCTCGCGTGGTTGATCGAGCGGCTTGGCGAGGCGTGGGAGCGAACCGGGGCGGGGGAAGCGGCAATCGGACTCTGGAGCGAGGCGTTGGTAGAACGAGAACGGCTTGGTCCTTGCGAGGGAGCGACCCTGGCCGCATCTCGTTTGCATTGCCAACTAGCTACGGCGGAGTCAAATCGAGGCCACTTTGAAAGCGCCAAGCTCCATCTTGCGGCTGGTCTGGCGGCCTTGCAAAGGGGGACCGGCCATGAGCCATGTCAGGAGCTGGCAGATCTACCCTACGCCAGGTTCTTCGTTTTGGACCGTTTGGGAGATGTGGTGGGCATGGCGGGAGCGGCGAGCGAGCTTCTATCTGTCGCCACGAAATTGGCTCTGCCGCGGGCCGAAGCCGATGCCAATTTGGCTGCCGTGATTGTTAGTCTCGGGCAGGGAGATGTGGCCGCCGCCCGCGAACAGGCCCTTCATGCCCTTTCTCTAGCCGAATCGTTCTAGGAAGGGCGAGAGTTGGTGACCTGCTGCTATGCCCACGGTTTGCTGGTAGTCATCGGCATGCGTCTTGGCGAGCATAAGTTAACCAGGTTTCATGCCGAACAGGGTTTGGCTGTAGCCCGGCATCTCGGTGCGCCGTCGCTGGAGGTAATCTTTCGTTGTCGTTTGGCTCACGTTGAGTTGGTTGCCGGCGCCTGGGAGGAATCGTTGCGCCATGGCACAGAGGCAGTTAGCCTGGCTCGTCGGATGCGACACGCTCGTAACCTAGCCTTTGCCCTGGCCGGTCGGGCGATGACCCTAACTTTGCTCGGGGATCTATCTGAGGCGGCGGGCTGTATTTCCGAGTTACGGCAGGCCTGCGGCAGCGTAGGGACGACAGACAGGTACGTCAATGGACTGGCTGACATGGCTGAGACTACTCTCGCTCTCGAGCGGGGTCAGGTTGAGCGAGCGCTGGCCATTCCCATGGACTTCGTTGCGTCATCAGAGTCGATCTATCCCGCGGGAAAGCCATGTGCTAAAGGGATTGGTTTGATCCCGCCGTATATGCCAATGGGGCTGATGTTGCTGGCCGAAGCGCAGGCAGTAATGGGAGAGCCAGAGAGGGCACTGGAGACTGCGCGCAGGCTTCGGGATTTGGGACCGGTGGGAAATCGATATCTTGAGGCTCTTGCTTCTCGATCGGAAGGCCTGGCCCGGAAGGCATTGGGCGATCGAGATGTCGCCATTGTCCGTCTGGGTGAGGCGGCGGAGTTATTTGTCGAATTAGAAATGCCATTCGAGGCAGCGAGAGCGGGATTGGACCTGGCAACAGCGGCCCTGAATGGCACGGCAGGGCAACGCGAACAGGCGACGGCGACTGCGCAGCAGAGTCTGGGGACGTTTGAGCGTCTTGGTGCTCAACGATATGCAAAGCGTACCCGGCAACTGCTCCGGGGATTGGGCGAGGTCATCCTTGCCACGCGCCATCCGCGTCTCGCCGGAGTCGCGGTGAGCGAACGTGAACTGGAGATTGCGCGTCTCGTGACAGAGGGTATGACTACTCCAGAGATTGCCAGGCGACTGATCCTCAGCCCTCGAACTATCAGTCGTCATCTCGAACGCCTCTATGCCAGATTGGGTATCGGTACTCGCACCGCCCTCGCCCGCTGCGTCATCGAGGCTGGCCTTGCCCAGCTCAAGAAGTAGATTGGGTAATCATTGGGTAATTTACCTGAATGCACTTGTGCTACTCCCCTGCTAGAATAGTTATGGAGATATATCTAAATTTGGAAAGGAAGTTGAAGTATGACGCAAAGACGCGTATTTCCTCTGCGTGGAGGAGAGTTTGCCGGGTCTAAGGCATCACTGAGAAAGGGTTTGGTGGCAAGGCGATTCTTTGGTCTCGTTGTCGTGATCATGATGATCGGCGTACCGCTGCTGTCAGCTTGTTCGAACGACTCGACCACATCTACGACGCCAACGGCGCCGAGTGGGCCTAGTGGCAGTCTGACTATCGCCGTTAACTTCCGAAATGGTGGGCTTGATCCGATGGTCAATACCCCCAATACGCTCCAGACCATGGCAATGGAGATCTATGACGCTTTGGTCGAGCTGACTCCAGAGGCGGTGGCGAGGCCAGGGATCGCCGAGCGATGGGAGATTGCCACCGATGGCTTGAGCCACACCTTTTTCATCCGGAAGGGCGTCAAGTTCCAGGACGGCACTGACCTCAC
>JAUSEJ010000813.1 GCA_030650265.1 Dehalococcoidia bacterium
AGGAGCGCTCAAGGCCCACTAACTGCCTGCGGAGACACTGGTGGACTGCTCGAACATCCGCAGTCCGGCGGTCCAAAAGGACCCCGATGATGGTGCCGCTGTGCCCGACGCATACCCCGACAGCGCCAATCTCGCTCGCCAGGGCTATTACTGCCTCGAGCTGGGGTTTGTAGAGAATCTCCTGATTTGCCCGCGCGCTCAGGGTGGCCCCTCTCCCCACAAGAACAGGGTCGCCAAGGGCGATTCCTGCCCGGACCAGACCGAGGGATTCGCGCGCTTGTGGCTCCAGCCTGTGCAGGAGAATCGAGCGGTCCTTCTGGTTGAAGACAATGGTGTCAACCTCACCGCCGAAATCGAGGGCGATTATGTCGATATGCGGTGGCGGACCGAGGCTTTCGAGCAATCTTCCTGCAAGATGGTCGAAGAGGACGATGGCGGGGAAGACAGACCCGTCGGTCGGCTCGATGCCAAGGGCAATCTCGGCGACCTGTAGCGGCGCCATCGATTCGCCTAAGGCCCGGGCGGTCGACACGATGGCAGCGGCAATGTCCGCCGTGCTACTGGCCATCCCTTTGCTGCGGGGAAGCTCAGAGTTGATTATGAGGATGCCGCCAAGATCGGGCCTTCGGAGAATCTCCAGGGTTCTTCGGACGGCTTCTCCTGCCTTGGAGAAACCTGGTGAGAACTCAATCTGTCTCCCGGGCTTAAGTCGCACTTCAGCGCGAGAGTAGACGTCGACCGGACAGGAGACGTGAAAGGGTACTCCGTCCAGAGTTCCCTGCACTAGCTCGCCGCAGGTACCGGGCATGGAGGCGGAGCCGACAGAGGGGGTAAAAGGGTAAAAGGGGAAAAGGGGAAGAGGGGGGTTGTATGCAGGGCGATTCTCGCCTTGCCTTCGCAAACCTTCATCCGCCTTCCCGGCTATGTTTTTACCCTTGTCTCGCAAAATCCTAACCGTCCAGCTCAATAATTGACCATACTTTCCAAGAAGCAAGTCTGTCGTCTCCCATTCAACCCTCAACCCTCATTCCCCTTTTCCCCTCACTCGCGATTCGCTTGATATCGATCGCGATTCCCGCCACGACGAGATAGACTTCGTCTGCTTCTGCCGCCACAATCTGGTTGGCGCGACCGAGGAGGTCCCGGAATAGGCGGCCGGAGCGGTAGGCGGGCACGAGGCCAAGTCCGACTTCGTTGGAAACGAGGATGAACGAGGCAGGGGACGAACGCGCTACGTCGAGAATGCCCGCAATCTCCCGGCGCATGGCTCTTTCTAGGACAGGCTCGTCCAATCTCTCCTCTTCTATCTCGTTGCTCTCGCCCATCATCAGATTGGAGACGAGCACGGCCAGGCAATCAATGAGCACAACTTCCGCGTCTGCTATCCCGGCAGCCATGGCTGGTCCCACGTCGCTGGTGGCCTCGATGGTTCGCCAATCCGCCGGTCTTAGTCGCCTATGCTCGGCGATGCGCTCCCGCATCTCTCCGTCAAGGGCGGCCGCCGTGGCCACGTATAAGACCCGCCGGCCCAATCGCTTCGCCAAATCCTCGGCGAAGGTGCTCTTTCCCGATCTGGCCCCACCTGTAATCAAGACAAGCTTGTGCGACATGGTCTTACCTGAGCCCGATCATTGCGTACACTGCATCAATGTCTATGCTGCTGCGCACCAAATCGGCCAGTTTGTCGTACTCCCGATCTCTACTAAAAGCGATTTCCGCTTCCAATGGTGGCATACCCTTCAGCCGTCGCACGGCGTCGAGCAGATTTCGACGAAAACCAGCGTTGTGAAACAAGCCATGAAGATAAGTGCCAACAATGTTTCCCGTCTCGTCGGTCTGGCCGTCCAGATAGGGGTCGGGGATCAGGGGTCGGGGGTCGGGGGACGTTTCTCTGTCCCCTGTCCCCTGTCCCCTGTCCACCACCCCAAAAGCAGGTAAATCAGTGCTGCCCCTGGTCTGACCCATGTGGATCTCGTAGCCGGTGACTGTCTGGCCGGTGGAGCCGGCAAGCAAGCCTCTGTTTCCGATTACGGTTGCCGTCACCTGTGAGGTGGTCTTCCCGGCGGCGAATTCGGTTTCGACATCGAGGAGGCCGAGGCCATCCATCTCACCGATATTGGACTCGACGCCCAGGGGGTCCGCTATCTTTCTGCCGAGCATTTGGTAGCCACCACAGATGCCGACAATTGGAACTCCTTCCCGGGCCAGTCTTGAAACCCGGGTTGCCAACCCACTCTCGTATAGGTAGGCGAGGTCCGCCAGAGTGCTCTTGGTGCCGGGAATAATCAACAAGTCAGGGCGGCCTAGGTCCCGCGGCCCGTGTACATACCTGACCCGGGCGTCAGGCTCGTAGCCGAGGGGGTCGAAATCGTCGAAGTTGGCGATGCGCGGCAGACGGATGATCGCGATGTCCAATGCGTTTCCGTCGGGCTGAAGATCGGGTCGCGACTCGAGGAAGACGGA
>JAUSEJ010000815.1 GCA_030650265.1 Dehalococcoidia bacterium
TGCCGAGATGCTTCTCGCCGATTGGGGGGCCGAGGTCATCAAGGTTGAGACCCTCCACCGCTTTCCGATAGCCACCAGGGGATATTTGGCTCGACCTCCTGCCGCCTTTGTCCAGAGTTCGGCACTATTGGCGTGTTACCCGAACGACGAGGCAGGCGAAAGGCCCTGGAACAGGTGCGCGATATTCAACTATCACGCTCGCAACAAGCTTGGTTGTACGATGGATTTGACGCAGCCTAGAGGCAAGGAGCTTTTCAAGCAGCTCATTGCCATGAGCGACATATTCATTGAGAACAACGCGTCTGGCGTGGTGGACCGGCTGGGAATCGGCTACCCGGCTTTGCGGGAAGTCAACCCAGGGCTTATTATGGTCAGCCTGCCCGGTTACGGCAACACCGGGCCTTACAAGTCCTTTCACGGCTACGGTCTTCATCAAGAGGGAACGGCCGGACATACATTACTTCGGGGGTATCCCGACCTGGACCCGGGGTCGAACACTTCTGTGCTGCACGTCGACGCCGCAGCCGGCGCCAAGGCCACCTTTGCCATCATGCTGGCGCTTAGGCATCGACGGCGAACTGGCAAGGGGCAGTTCATCGATTTGTCCCAGGCAGAGGCTTCTATCTGTCACCAGTTCGACGCCGCGCTGGATTACACGATGAACGGGAACATACGGCGGACGACGGGAAACCGCCACTCCTCGGCGGCTCCTTGCGGCATTTATCGCTGCCGGGGCGAGGACGAGTGGGTTGCCATCACCGTTAACGATGACCGGGAATGGGCCGGCTTTTGCCGCGCTTTGCGTCCTTCTACCGGAGGCACCGAATGGACCAGAAGCGAGAAGTTCTCCTCGTCTCTTGGCCGGTGGCACAATCAGGACGAACTGGACAAATTGGTTGATGAATGGACAGGCCAGAGGCACAACTATGAGATTATGTATGCCCTACAAGCAGAGGGAGTTCCCGCCGGGCCGGTCATCAGCAACAAGGACGCTTTTGACGACCCCCACCTCAAAGAGAGAAAGCAGTTTCAGGAGCTTTATCAAGAGGATTGCGGCGCCTATTTGACGCCGACCTTCCTGTGGCGGGCCAGAAACATTCCCAACCGGATAAGAAGACCGGCGGTGCGCCTGGGGGAGCACAACGAGTACGTCTACAAAGAGCTACTAGGTGTCTCCGACGAGGATTACTCCAGGCTCGAAGAAGCGGGCCATGTCGGCACCGAAGTCGACCCTCATTTGAGGTGAAAGGAGGAAGCAGTGGCAGTTAACCTCGGGGTTGAGTTGCTCGGAATTAAATTCGCCAATCCATTCTTGTTGGCTTCTACGCCTGCTTCCCGGGCCAAGAGGTGGCGTCAGGCTGCCCGGGCCGGCTGAGCGGGCGGTCTGACCTGGTCCGGTGAGTGCCTGCAAGCAGGATCAATGGTTACAAGGCTTTACAGCCCCGAGATGAGCATAGATGAGAAAGATGTTTGGAAATGCCAGGCCTTTGCCGCGATGCCGCCGTCTTTTCTTCAGGGCGTGGACAGCACAAGCCTCGAATTATTGGGTGAGAAGGTGCATGAAGCCAAGAAGGCTGGTTTGCCGGTTGGGGCTAATGTTATGCTTGGCGCCGAGGCAAAGCCCTGGGTTGAGGCTGCTAAGGTAGCGGAGAAAGCAGGCGCTGATTTTCTCGAGCTTAATCTGTCCTGCCCTCGCTGGCCCCTCGGACTTCACTTTTGCCGCGACGAATCAATAACACAGGATATCGTAGCCAGCGTTAGACGTACAACTCGCTTGCCCATCGTGGCCAAATTGCACGCCTGGCTATTGCCCAATGAGCTTCGCAGTCTCGCGATGAGAGTGGTTAACGCGGGAGCAGATGCCATATCGACCACCAACATCTTCTACGGCGTCGTCGGGGTTGACGTCAATACCGGGCTCCCCTGGGCTCACGATGTAGACGATCAGGGGACAGTAAGGGGCACAGCCACCGCTTTCTCGGGGCCCGTCACTCTGCCTGTTTGGACTGCGAGCCGTGGCTGAGATCGGCTCGGTAGTCGACGTCCCGATCATGGGCATGAGCGGAATTACGAATTGGCATGATGCTGTTGAGTACATGATGGCGGGGGCAAGCGTGGTGCAGGTGGGAATGGCCGCCATGCTATTCGGATACGACATGGTTCGTGATATGATCGCGGGCATGGAAAACTTCATGGCCGAGAAAGGCTATTCACAGCCACAGGATTTCATCGGGTTGTCCCGAAGAATAGTGGCTGGCTTCGGCGAACACCTGTCGCCCCTGGCGAGGACAGTATCGCGCAGGATGCTGGTGGACGAGGAGAAGTGCGATGGCTGCGGTCGTTGTGTGGTCGGTTGTCTGGCCACGGCCGATGGCGCTGTAAAGGTGCGACGGAAAATTGCCACAGTAGATCATGACACCTGTATTCGCTGCAATGTCTGTCGCCTTGTCTGTCCACAGCACGCCATTGGCGTATCAGATGGAGACAGTCTCCCTGAGTTACGCAACTTTACGTAGACGCCCTTATTGGCGGCAGTTAGAATACGTAATTTGTAGGATGCATAGGGAACAGTTTCTTGGTATACTATATATTATCCAGCAGGAAAACGATCGATTTAGACGGAGTTCATAGTCGAACTCAATCGAGATCGAAGGACCTGTCGTCGGAGAAAGGTATTCGCTTTGAAGGAGGTTCGTCGTGAGAATTTGGACTAAATCGGGTGGGCTGGTTGTAGTTGCGATTGTTTCTTGCGCCCTGTTGTTGGTTGCCTGTTCGCCAACAGCGTCGTCCCCGGCTGCTTCTGGGACCGCAGCACCGTCAAACAAGCCGTCGGGTAGCTTGAAGGTCGCGGCAGCCTTTGGCAACGGCAATATTGACCCTCAAATCGGTACGGCCGTGGTTTTTCAGGCCATTGGCTCCCCAATACTCAGTTCTCTAGTAGAGTTGGATGCTAATGCACAGCCGGTGCCGGGAATAGCGGAGCGTTGGGAGATATCTGCTGATGGTCTCTCCCATACCTTCTTCATCAGGAAGGGGGTTAAATTCCACGATGGCAGCGACCTCACTGGCGCCGACGTCAAGTTTAGCATCGAGAGAATAATGGCGCCCGAGTGCACCCATGTGGACGCGGCGGTCTGGCGCGCTTCGATAGCCGGGGTGGATCTCAAGGATGACTACACGGTAGTAATGCGGCTGAAGGCGCCACTCTTTGATCTGCTCAAGGGCTTTGCCGACTTGACAGGTTCTCCCGCCGTGGTTCCCAAGAAGTATATCGAGGAAAAGGGCGTAGACAACTTCCGTAGCCGTCCTGTGGGCAGCGGCCCTTGGAAGGTAGTGAGCTACGAGCGTGGCAGCCGCCTCGAGCTCGAGGCGAACGAAAACTACTGGGGGGCGGTGCCGAAGTTCAAGAATATCACGCTGATAAACGTTACCGAAGAGGCCAGCATAGTGGCCCAGCTCAAGACCGGAGAATTGGACATGGCCTCTGTTCAGCCTGATTCGGTGGCCGGTCTGAAATCGGCGGGACTGCGCGTCTTCGGCTTCCGGGGTGGAGGCGCTTACATGGCGATGGCCTTCTATGATATGGAGCATCCCGACAAGTCGCCGTTGGGCAATGTCAAGGTTCGGAAGGCATTGTCGTATGCGGTGAATCGGAAGGAGATGTCCGACAAGATTCTGCAGGGATACGGCGAACCGGCCGTCGTCTATCCTGTTTCGCCGAAAGCCTACTTCTTCGATCCGAGCGTGCTGAAATCCGACCCCTTCGATCCTGAAGGGGCGAAGAAGCTTCTGACCGAAGCGGGCTACGCCAGCGGGTTCCCGACGAAAGTCTGGGACACGGCTCCGGGGAGCTTGACGAGCGTGTTGGACCAGGCGCTGACGGGCTACTGGCGTAATATTGGAGTTCAAGCAAGCATCCAGACTATTGACTATAGCGCCATGGTGGCCATGTATGTTCCCAAGCAGAAGCCCGAGATCTGGGAGAGTTATTTCCCGACCATAGGCGTAAAGGGCTTTCAGTTTGAGAAGATGGTAACCAGTTACCATTTCACTAAGGGAGCCGTCAAGAACGCTAATAACCCCACTTTAGATCAACTGATCGACAAAGTGCCAGTCACCAAAGACCTGGCGGAGAAAAAGAAGATCGCCCTGGAGGCAACTTTGTTAGCCAAGAACGAGTTTACCACTCCGTCCTTCTTGGAGGTGCAAGAGCTCCTGGCTCTCGGCGCTAAAATCGGCGAGTTGACGCCGATCGACGGCCTCCGCTATCTCGGGCCGGTCTTCAACACGATAACTCACGCCAAGTAGGGCGAAAGGGTTGAGGGTTTAGGGTGGAGGGCCGAGGGCTCCATTTCCCTATTATCCTTTGGAGGAGGTTTAATGAGTCTGGTAGACGATCTACAGAAGAAGTACACTGGCGTTCCCCGAGAGGTGATCGTCAAGATGGAGATTCTGGGCAAAGGTGTCCAGGATACCGA
>JAUSEJ010000820.1 GCA_030650265.1 Dehalococcoidia bacterium
AGGCTTCGGCGACCCGTTAGAACGGGATCCGGCCAGGGTGTTGGCAGACGTCATCGACGAAGTTGTCTCACTCGGGGAGGCGTTGGCCAGCTATGGTGTGGTGATTGACGCTACGACCTGTAGATTGGACATGGAGCGAACCGCCGCTATCCGCCGCTCACGCCGGTCGGAGCGGGCGACTCAAGCGGCGTCCAGCGCTAGCCACAGTCCTGTCTGAATATCATTGGTCTAATGGACTGCTAAGTCACAGGAATCGAGAGGATAGATGTCCAACAAGTACGATCCGGTGGCGCTGGATATCATTTGGAACAGGCTGATTTCGATTGTCAGTGAAGCGGAAAGGGGGCTGATGAGGACGGCCTTCTCTCTGCAAATTACAATGGCTGATGATATGTCTTGCGTCTTGATGGACACCAGGGGCAATTCGGTGGCTCAGGGAGTGCACAGTCTGATTGCCTTTGTCTGCGGCGCTCCTTTGACCGCCAAGGGCATTCTTCAGAGATTCCCGGCAGAGTCACTGGAGCCTGGCGATGTGATGGTAACCAACATCCCCCGGTTAACGAGCGGGCACCTTTACGACGTCTGTGTGTTGGAGCCCATCTTCCACAAAAGGAGTCTTGTTGCCCTGGCTGGCGGCATGGCGCATTGGCCGGACATTGGCGGGCGGGGGCAGCTATCGGACAACCGCTCCATCTACGAAGAAGGACTGCAATTGCCGCCGCTGAAAATCGCCAAGGGAGGGCGCTTCAACGAAGAGGTCATAAACATCATTCGGGAGAACGTGCGTTGCCCCGACGATGTGATGGGCGATTTCAGGGCACAGTTGGTGGGGAACAACCTGATCAGAACCAAACTCATTGAACTGATAGAGAGACAAGGGATCGAAGATTTCGGGGCGGTCGGCGACAGTATTATGGCGCGCTCCGAAGAGGCGATGCGGAATGCCATTGCGCAAGTCCCGGATGGCGAGTACGAAAACGAGGTTCATTTGGATGGCATGGGCCGGACGCTAACTCTGAAAGTTAAGGTGACTGTGCGCGGGACCGATATACACGTGGATTTCGCTGGCAGTTCAGATCAGAGCGAGTGGCCGATCAACTCCTGGCCCAATTACACTTACACGTACGCGTACCTGGCCATCAAAGCGGCGGTTGGTCCGTCTTTACCCAATAATAGTGGCACGATGCGACCGGTAAGCCTGACAATGCCGTTTGGCAGCATCGTCAGCCCCAGGCCGACGTCCGGTTCCACCTCTCGACATGCGGTGGGTATGTTTTGCTGTCCTGCGGTGTGGGGAGCGGTAACGAAGGCAGTTCCTCAGCGACTTCAGGCGGAGACCACGCCGACCTGGGCCTCCGTCGGTGTGACAGGCACGACCGCGCGTGGCAGACAGGTGGGCGGTGCGAACAATAGTGGGGGTGGCGGCGCCACAGGCATGGGCGCTGGCCACGATAGTGATGGCCCTTCCTGCGTTCGCTGGCCAACTGGCGGCGGCGGAAGAAGGGCAGGCCGGGCCGGAGTCGAGATGGAGGAGTATACGTGGCCTGAGAGGCTCATCGAAAAGAGGCAGATAGCGACTGACTCGGGCGGTCCGGGGCGGTTTCGAGGGGGATGCGGACTGGAGACAACGGTGAGATTCATCGAGGAACTTTCCGCCCTTTGTGATCCCGGACCTGACAGAAGCTTCGCTCCGGCCCGAGGATTGGGCGGCGGGTGGCCGGGGACGCCGGGGAGTTTGAGGCTGAACGGGAGACCGATCTTTGGCGAGCGAATGGTGCCTATCAAGATCGGCGACCGCATGATGTCAGCCACACCTGGCGGAGGCGGCTTCGGCGATCCCCTGGAGCGAGACCCGTCTAAAGTCCTCGAAGACGTGATCGAAGAGTTGGTCTCCCCCGAACAGGCGTTGGCAAACTACGGAGTCGTGATAGACGCGGCAACGAGAGAACTGGACCTGGAGTGCACGGTCGACCTGCGCCGTTCTCGACTGCTGCAACAGGCCAAGCTGGAATCCAGGGCGCATTAAGGCGCCAGACTAAATACTTGAGGAGGGCAATTGATGCCGCATAACTTCCGTTTAGGCTTCGATATCGGTGGCACTTTCACTGATCTGGTCATACTTGATGACGATGAAGGCACAATGAGGATCAACAAGCTGCTCACTACCCCGAAAGACCCCTCGATTGCCGTCGTCAATGGCCTTCGCCGGCTGTTGTCGGAAGGTCCTTCTGCGGGAAGGATCAAGGCCGGGGACATCACCAATATCGTTCATGCCACTACACTCGCTACCAACGCGATCATCGAGAAGAAAGGGGCGCGCACCGCTCTGATCACCACCGAGGGCTTTCGCGATGTGCTTCAGTTCCCCCGACGCTACGACCCCTACGATTTCTTTCTCGAACTACCGGTCCCTTTGGTGCCCCGCCGCCTGACTTTCGGAGTGAAGGAAAGACTGCGGACGGGCGGAGAAGTTCTCATCCCCCTCGACCCGGAGGAGGTACGGGCCGTCGCCGCCAAGCTGAAGGCCGCTGGAGTAGAATCGGTGGCAGTATGCTTCCTTCACTCCTTCGACAATCCGGCCCACGAGGAGATGGTGGCAAGGATTCTTTCCGAAGAGTTGCCCGGCCTGCCGGTGAGTCTTTCCAGCAGGGTAGTGGCAGAGATAGGGGAGCAGTCACGGGCCTCAACTACGGCGGCCAACGCCTATATTCGCCCCATTATGGACCACTACATGGGCAAGCTCGAAGAGGAATTCAAGGCATTGGGCATCAAGCGCAGCCCTTACATGATGCTATCCAATGGCGGCATGATGGCCTTCAAGACGGTTAGCGAGCTTCCCGTCCGCCTCGTCGAATCCGGCCCCGCAGCCGGGACCATGGCGGCCGCCTTTTATGGCCGTTTGACCGGCCATCGGAATCTGGTCGCCCTCGATATGGGAGGCACCACGGCCAAGGTCAGCCTGATCGAGGATGGAAGGCCCCAGACCAGCACCGACATGGAGGTGGCCCGCGTGGCTCGTTTCAAGCCGGGGAGCGGCTTACCACTCAAGACCCTCTGCGTTGAACTGCTGGAGATCGGGGCGGGCGGCGGCAGCATCGCCCACATCAACGAGCTTGGCTTGCTAAAGGTTGGACCGGAGAGTTCCGGGGCCGACCCGGGGCCAGCGTGTTATGGCTTTGGCGGGACGCAGCCGACGGTGACCGATTGTGACCTCCTCCTCGGTTATCTCGACGCCGGCTATTTTCTCGGCGGGGAGATGACGCTCGACAAGGACGCGGCTGCCGTTGCCCTGAGTGACAAGATAGGTGGGCCATTAGGTTTTGATGCCACCACTGCGGCCGCCGGAGTCTTTGAGATCGTCAACGAGAACATGGCAGCAGCGGCGAGGGAGCATATGCTGGAGCGCGGGGCCGACCAACGAGACTACGCCGTATTTGCCTTCGGTGGCGCCGGACCGGTACATGGCTGCTATGTAGCCCAGAAAGCGGGAGTGAACAGAGTCATTGTGCCCCTTGGCGCTGGCGCCCTTGCCGCTTTTGGCTTGCTGGTGACGCCGGTGTCCATGGATTTCGTGCAGTCTTACGGCACGACCCTGGATAGCGTGGACTGGGAGCGGCTGAATGCCATTTACGAGAAGATGGAGAATGAGGGCAGGGCCGCTCTGGTTGAGTCCGGGGTCCAGGCCGGGGATGTCCGCTTCGAGCGCACGGCGGACATTCGCTACAAAGGACAGGGCTACGAGGTGATTACGACCATCCCGGATGGGACGCTGTCCGCTGCCAATAGTGAAGAGATCAAGGCAAGCTTCCATCTGGCCTACGAAAAGCTGTACGCTAGCAAGGGGGATATCACGATCGAGATTCTCAACTGGCGCCTGTTGGCATCCGGTCCGATACCAAAGGTAGACCTCAAAGCGGAGAGCTCCTCTGGTAGCATTCAGGAAGCGGTCAAAGGGAAAAGGAAAGTCTATTTCCCCGAGAAGAAGGATTACGTGGAGTGCACGGTCTACGACCACTACCGGCTGGGAGCCGGCGCCACCTTCGACGGGCCCGCCATTGTCGAGGAGAAAGAGTCGACCGCAGTGGTACCACCGGGAGCAAAAGTGACCGTGGATCGCTACCGCAACCTTCTCATAGACCTACCGTAAGCCGTTCGCGCCGAATTAGAAGAACGCGGAGCTCTTGCATCATCGCCCATGATCTGTTAGCTTGTGACCGGACCGATAGCATCAGGGGCGTCCGATATACTCAATCGATTTAGGAGGAGTAAATGGCTAGCGATCACCTACTCTACGAGAAAGAAAACCGGATTCTGACGATTACGCTTAACAGGCCGGAGAAGCTGAATGCGACCACGGATGCGATGAGAGCAGACCTGATCGATCTCTTGGGCAAGGCTGACGAGGATGACGATGTCCGCGTCATAATCGTGACCGGGGCAGGGCGGGGCTTCTGCGCTGGAAGAGATCTAAGCTCTGCGAGGCCTTTCGATTACGTTAACGATACCTTGGAAAACCATAGGGATGGCGGCGGTAAACTGACTCTAAGAATCTATGAAATGAAGAAACCAATGATTGCGGCCGTAAATGGTCCGGCCATGGGCGTGGGCGCCACTATGACCCTGCCAATGGATATTCGCCTCGCCTCCGAGAATGCCAGGTTTGGCTTTGTGTTCGCCAGGAGGGGCATTGTTCCGGACGCCTGTTGTAGCTGGTTTCTACCACGAGTTGTCAACTTTAGCAAAGCGGCTGAGTGGACGATGTCGGGAAGAATATTCGATGCGCGTGAAGCGCTGGCCGGCGGTCTGGTCGGTGAAGTAACGGCTCCGGACGATCTACTGCCTAGAGCCCGCCAACTCGCACTCGAAATCGCCGAAAACACCTCCGCCATCTCCGTTGCTTTGACCCGTCAACTGCTGTGGAAGATGCTGGGCGCCGACCATCCGATGGAATGCCACAAGATCGATTCGAAGTGCATTTACGTGCTAGGCAAGGGCCTGGATGCGCAGGAAGGTGATAAGGCCTGGGCCGAGAAGAGAAAGCCCGATTTCAAGATGAAGCCCAGCGCCGATATGCCGTCCTTCTACCCATGGTGGCGGGAAAGGCCGTTCGCGGCGCGATAGGCGGTGGCGGGGTAAAAGGGCTCGGGTGTAACCACTTTCTGTAGGTGTTTTAGCTAGCAAGTGGCAGTTGGGAAAGTAGACGTGCTCGAACATTTAGCACCGCTTGGGCACCATTCTCCGACCAACGAGAACCAGGGCGTTTCATCCGTTGTTGTACAAGATTCTTAGCACTCGATTCGACTGCGCCAGAGCCGATGGGCAACCCTCGGGCGCGGAATGCAGGATAGTCCATGCGAAGAGCATTTTTCTGGAAGTACTCTCGTTGCTGTCGCAAGGTCTCGGCC